>CAYTKY010000058.1:0-13854 GCA_964438435.1 uncultured Coxiellaceae bacterium
CCCCGCCCCCCCTGATATTATTCACTTATTTTTTGCCAAATCTCTGCCCGCTTGCGTCTGCTTCCGGTGCACGACGAGGAGGTCCGTCATACATTAATGCCTTTTTCTCTTCTTCAGGTAATTCGAAATTTTCTGGAACAATGGCAAGAACAGCAGATTCAATATTAAAATCATATCTTGTCATTGTTTTATGTCCAGGAGGTACATCAGGATGGAATAATGATTGCTGAAAAATTACTTTACGATTTGGATTGTCTGAAGAGTTAAATGAGCCTACAAACGAATGACCTTCATTGGCAGAAGGAAGATCATTTTTTTTCTCGCGAGATTTTTCTTTCTCTTTCTTTTCTTTTTTCGATTTAAATAAAAACATCCCTGATTCCTTAAAATATTTTAATATCCATAGCGTGAGTGAATAAAGTTTGTCGATTGTACTCGATTACGAAAACAGTTTCTTTAAATTATTTTTCTTCCATTGGGTAAAAAAACTGGATCGGTATGTTCTGCTAATGCTTGATATTGTCTGCTCATATCATAATCTTTTCTAATAGGAGCATATTGTTCATCACATAGTAATTGTTCGCAGGTTATTTCATTAGGATAATCGCCACTATTGCGAGGAGTGATAACACAATCTTTATTTAATAAACTCTGATGATATAAATGCAGGCAACCTATCAACAAATTTTCTGCAGGTGGTCTATAATGACCGCTGCTGTTATCTATTGAAATTATTTCTCCACCAATAAACTCTATAGAACCTGCGCATACAACGGGTTGGCCTGCTCTGAAACTTGAATGATGGAAGCCATGATAAAGTTCATCACCGATGTGATCATATGCATATAAACCACCTTTTGGAGAAAGTATAAATGAATAATGTCCATCTGGAATAGTTTGTCCTTGATCGATAGGACGGGATAGTTGAGTAATTTTTTTAAGGTTAGTTGTCTTTAATGGCTTTTTTTCGCCGGTAGTTAAATAGGGAATACCACCACCATCTTCACCCCAAAAATCTGGTAACATTATGCAAATATATTTCACTGGAAATAAAAAAGATTTTAGTTTTGGTGGTTTTCCAAATAGTGTTTGTGAATTTGGATTACTATTGCCTGATAAAAAACTTAAATCAGGTATTTTGCTAAGAGGCTTAATTTTATATTTAATTTCTTCAATTAAAATACGTGAAAGCCAGTAAAGTTGAGAAACAATATCATAGTCTCTTTCTCTTCTTACTATAATTGAATTATTTTTCCATATTTCAATTAAAGATAAATCCAATGCTAAAGCGAGATTAGCAAGCATTTGATCGCCTGTATGACCTTGTAAAATCAATTGCATTTGTTGTAATTCATTATTCGGAGAAGGTACTGACATGATGCGCTTGATTGGCTGATTTTCAGCTTCATCTTTCGATGAAAAAGGATAATCAAAAGATGAAATCGCCTTAATACTAAAAGATATAAATAATTTAATTTGATCAAATAATTCTTTTTTTTGTCGCATCGTGATTGCTTGTGTAATGTCTGATAAAAGTGTTTCTAGCGATAATGTTCTTGTTGAGTTCATATAATATCTTCATTAGTGGTTTTATAATTCAGCTTCTAATTCTTTTTCGCAATGTATGCTGTTGGCACGAACAGGCAGCCCATTATGCTGCCGGCTTGTACCAACTTTATTTCAAACAATCATGCCCGAGCCTGTTTTCGGTTTTGGGTGCGGCAATATAAATTCTGCAAGTCTGTTGTTTTTGTTCGATATAAGTTTTGTAAAAGCATCAACGACCAACCGGCGCGTCGGCCACGCCCCCGCCCCGCCCCCAAATATACTCGAATAAAAACCAAACCCAAAGCCAGAATGAGATTTAATAAGCGCCGCGTTAAAATCAGGAAACGAGCCAGAATCATATATATAATTCACCGACCTCTCTGCTTTTGTCTGCTGGCCCTTCGCCATCGAGTCAACTTGAGCACGCGCGAATAGATATCTTTCATAGGACGATAATTCGAGCAATTGAATCAATCCTATTATTTGCCGTGCTACTAAACGGCGTTTGTCATAACAATATTCTTGTGTCGTCGCATTCTTTTCTATTAACTCGTCCCAGTTAGAATCCAGCATATCGTAAGCATGAATGAGATTTTGATAATTACAATGCATTCGTGGTTTTGTCACTACACGCACTTTAGGATCAAGCTTTTGTTTTCTAAACTGATTGAATGCAGTACGAAGTTCACTTTGATAATTCGCATCATATTGATCACCCTCTGCAAGTTCGGCTAATACATCTTTAAGAGAACTTTTTTTAATGATATCAAACAACCATTTTAAATCATCTGCTTTTTGATCTTTCATCGCTTCAATACAAGGCCGGTATTGTTCAAATTGCCTTTCCATTTCTTTTTCACCGCCTGCGAATTTTGGAAAATAGGATTTAATCAGCTCGACCATTTCAAGATCGCCTTCACCGATGGCACATTCTAATAATGTTTTTTTCTTAACAATGAGACCACAACGTGTCACAGCTGTACCCACTGAAAATAATAGTGTTCTCAGCTCTGCGTAGGCATGACCCTTCTTTGATATTTCTTCGTAGACAATATCGCATATCGCTTTTTCTTCACATTTAACAAGATTTTCATCAGATTGATTAAATTTTTCATCTTTCAGTATTTTTATAATCATTTCTGCTGTTAAGTAATGAATTTCATCATCATCTTGTAATTTGTAATAAGGTATGCCTTCATCATTTTTATATAAATATAAATTGTCATTATCTGATATTTTGATGGGATCTTTATGTGGCATCAAAAAAAGATTGCGCCTCTTTTTACTTACTTCATTTAGTATGGTTTCTACTTCTGACAATTCTCCTCGAGCAACATGCTTGATAGCTTTACCAAAATCACTATCGGGATCTTGATCATATTCACTGATTTGACTAAGTTCCGCGGGAAGTTGAGAAAAAACATTATTCTCACGATTGCGCAATATCAGCATAGTCTTTATTTCTGAGCGATTGAGCATATTAAAGGGCCTCCTTAAATTATAAAGTGTATAATGCAACATTGTTAGCGAAAAATAATCAATGAAAAAAATTGATTAAAATACATGAGTTATCCCGTTTGATTTTTTGATTCTGTTTTTTCTATTTCATCCATTTCTAATTCGCGCATAATTTCTTGTTCGAGTTTTTTAGGATCAGGAAGTTTATCTAGTAATTCTTTTGGTAATGATTTCGATAATTGAAATTCAGCAACCCCAACAGGATTGCGTATTCCACGTAGCGCATATTCAACTTCGAAGTGATCGCGTCCAGAACAAAGAATAATTCCTATCGATGGATTTTCATGTGGCTCACGAACAAAATCATCGAGCAAATTAAGATAAAAGTTCATTTTGCCTGCATATTCAGGCTCAAATTTTCCTTTTTTAATTTCGAACGCAACGAGACTTTGCATGCGACGATTGTAAAAAAGCAGATCGATAAAGTATTGATGGTTATTTGCAACAATTCGATATTGATTGCCGAGGAAGGAAAATCCATAACCCAACTCGAGCATCACTGTTTTAATTTTAGCAGCCATGCGATTTTCAATTTCGGCTTCAAGCACTGGTTGCGTGAGACCCAATGTATCTAGCATATAAATATCTTTCATGGTGTTGCTGGCTTGTTGGGCTAAATGTTCTGGCATTGTTTCAGCAAAATTATGTTGTTTGTTTGATGATAAATGTCGTTCGTATGCATGGGATTTCATTTGCATAATTAGAACAGGGCGAGTCCAACCTTCCTCTATTACTCCTTGAATATAATAAGCTCTTTCTTTCAGATTTTGATTTTGCTCATTATTTCAATGTTTTGGCCCCATGGAATTTCTCCAACGAGTCGTTGGAGATCTGGATGATCCTTATATTCAAGATAAAATTGTCTCATATACCATAAATTTTGCGGTGAAAAACCAAATGTACCTTCGAAAGATTTTTTGAGGTCCTTGGCTAACTGTTCAACAATTGATTTGCCCCAACCATATTTAGTTTGAGCAGCTACAATTTGTTCGCCTAGCCACCAATAAAGCTCAAACTGACTTTTGGTAGCAGCTTTAGCAACACGAATTCTAGTTGAATTGATTTTTTCTTTGGTGTTATTGAGTAACTCAATATATCGTTTGTCTGTTGTATTGATGGGATTGTTATTTGTTATTTCTTTCATTGTTTTTCCTTAATTGTTAATTATTTTTTGTACCAACTTCTCTGATCTAACCCCGATTTTTTAGACACACCTATGCAACATTTTAAATTGATTCTCAAACATCTCTGGTGAAGCTGACCCCGTTTTCCTCCATTCCTTTAAAGATGGTTTGATTAATCAATGCCCTCTTACCTCAAAACAGGATCCCTTCAGCCATAAAATATGATATGCTAGCCATATAATACACAACTCATTGTATTTCAAGGATGAAGTATGAAAAACCAACGATTAACACTGCTCATTATCTTTCTTTTAACTGGTCTTTATATCTCAGCCGCCAATGCCTGCACTAGAGCCGTTTATCATGGCTCAGAGAACATGGTAATCACTGGTCGCTCGATGGATTGGAATGATTTTAACGATCCCAATCTGTGGGTTTTCCCTCGTGGCATAAAACGTGCTGGTCAGGCCGGTTCCAACTCACCCGAATGGACGGCAAAATATGGATCGCTTGTTACCAGCATGTATGAGCTAGGCAGCGTTGATGGCATGAATGAAAAAGGTCTTGTCATGAACTTACTGTATCTCGCTGAATCCGACTATGGCAAACCCTCACCTGATAAACCCGCTATATCAATTAGTCTGTGGGGACAATATGCATTAGATAATTTTGCAACCGTTGCAGAAGCAGTCAAAGCAATGCAAGCCAAGCCGCTCTACATCCAAACCTTTGATTTACCAAATGGCAGACCTGCTACTGCGCACTTATCCTTATCAGACAGCACAGGTGATTCAGCTATTTTTGAATATATCGATGGCAAGTTAGTTATTCACCATGGTCAACAATACTCAGTCATGACAAACTCCCCCATTTATTCAAAACAATTAGCTCTAAATGAATACTGGCAGTCAATTGGTGGTACAGTATTTCTTCCAGGAACCTCCCGAGCAGCGGATCGATTCGCACGTACGCAATTTTTCATCGATGCTATACCAAAGAAAATCGATAAAGATGTGATAAAAGGTGTACCAGGACAAACATACAAAAATCAGGCTATTGCCAGTGTGCTTTCTGTCATTCGTGCAATTTCAGTTCCGATCGGCATTACCACACCAAACGAACCGAATATTTCAACAACATTATGGCGCACCGTAGCTGATCAAAAAAATCTGGCTTATTACTTTGACTCAGCTATGACACCGAATACATTTTGGCTGTCCTTTGACAAATTAAATTTTAAAGAAGGCGCACCTGTTATGAAGTTGGCTCTAGATAAAGGGCAAATTTATTCAGGTGAGGCATCTAAAGAATTAAAACCATCTGAACCATTTAAATTTAAATAAATAGCGAAAAGCTAGCGATGAATATATTAATGAATACTCTGACATCGAAATTAATTTCATTATTTATCGTCACAAATCAAAAATATCAGCTTTTAATATTTTTAAAAGTACCTTGCTCAGAGCTGTCACTTAATATATTTAATTACTAATTTCATAGCATCTAAGCAGCAGGTGTTGCAAACCCATCGCGGTTGAATGTTATGAAACAAGAATAACGCATTGGATCCTGCGCAGAGATGGGATGTCTACGAGAATCACTCATATCCACATCCGTATATTGACAAACAATGCTTTTTCCCGTTCTGTAAAGATGGCCTGCTGCGCCTTCATTTTTTATCGTTTTACCAGTCATCATGTTGTAAATATTTTTTGCCTGTTGAAATTTTATTTGCACAGTAACTTGATTAGACGCATGAACATTGAGCATAAAAAATAACCCTATTAATGATGTCAGCATTCGAAAAATTCGCTTCATCTTTCATCTCCTTTATTTCAGTATACGCTGCTCTATTTTTTATCTTCCCTTGTTAAAAATAAAATGATTATTGCTATTCTATATGTTTGCCATTCACATAATACCATTGTCCATCAAATTGATGGAATTCACTTATTTCATGAATATATTTTTTTTTATTTTTCTCTTTCATATGCGCAATAAATTCAACATAACCCTTGCCTTTTTCAATAGTGCTATTTATTACTTCCAATCCAAGCCATTGAATTGCTACGGCCCATTGCTTTGCGGATTCAGCATCGAAATAATTTAATGCGGGCGATTTCATTGTTTTTTTTATATAGTCGATATTGGCTTGCGTATAAGCCGTATAACGAGACCGCATTAATTTTTCGGGCGTATCCGGCTTGCTAAAAGCATTGATATAAATACCACAACATTGCGCATAATTTTGATTTGAGCAACAAGGACAAAGGGAAAGTGATTTTTTCATGATAAAATTAATAAATTTTTGACCGTTATATTCTTTGATTTGCTTCGTAATCAATTGATAACCAAACGCCTCCATTAGCGGTTTGGCAGTCACACTGACTTCAGTGTTCACTTCTTGTATTCCAGCTACTCTCGCCTGTTCTTCTATTTTTTTAATTAATGCAGATGCAATACCTTTCCTTTGAAAATCTTTATGTACAAATAATCTATCAAAATAACCCTCTCGAGACATGTCACCAAACCCAACAATTTTTCCCTGATACTCAGCGACATAAGCAATGTTTTTTGATAAGCTTTCCCACCAAACACTCTTATCAATACAAGATGGCGCCCAAGCATCTAATTGACATTGATTATAATCTTTACTATTAATCGCATGCACGGTATTACGAAATAAAACAATGCAATCATCAAGGTCAGATTTTTTTAGCTTCCTTATTTGAACATGCAAATACATGACATTAACTTTCCAATCCATAATAATATTTTTTATCTGTCTCAGTAATGTACACGCGTACTTGCGTATTATATTTTCTAATCGCCTCAGAAAAATCGTGGTGGATTTTTTCTAGCAATATTTTTCCTGTTCGATTTTTAACTTCATCACTTCTTCCTGGTAACATTTGAATACGAAGGATAATGAAAGCATGATTGGGTTTGCCATCACCAATTACATAATGCATGCATTTGTTAATACTCGATCGACAAGTTTTCAAGTCCGTCTTTATTTCTTGAACTAATATATGATGTGCTTCTAATAAGAACAATTTGGTTTTTTCATCAATTTTCAAATTGTCCGTATATTCAAAATTAAGTATCGGCATTGCGTCTTCCTTATAGGAGCGATTCGGGGCAACTCTATCAGAGAAGAATTTTCGTCGCAAATGAAAAGAAAAAGAATATTTTCTATCATTGTTCTCGAAAAGCTTTATTGTAGCTGTCTTTGATAGGTGTAATGAAATATTGCCAGGGCGTGCGCTCATCAACAATAATCATCACCTCAACAGGCATGCCAGGATAAAGCTTTATATTTGAAAGTTTTTTTAATTGGTCAGCAGCAATCATAATACGAGCTCGGTAATAAGATGAATTAGTTTGTGCATCAAAAAAACTATCGGCAGAAACATCGGTCACAACGCCATCAACAGCCGGCAAACTGCGTTGCTTGAAAGCAATCAATTTGACTTTCGCAGGCAATCCTTGATGCACAATATCAATATCCAAAGGGCTGATGCGCGCTTCGACAATGAGCGCATCATCCGTGGGAATAATATCCATGATGTCTTTTCCGGCCCCAATCACACCACTGATAGTATGTTCTTGCAAGTTCATCACAACACCATGATGTGGCGCAGTAATAATGGTACGGCGCAAAATATCTTCCGTTGATTTTATATATTCCAATGTATCAATTAACTTACGCTGAGTATCTGCCAACCTATCGAGAATCTCTTTTCGTGTCGTATTTTTCAATGAAATAATTTCTTGCTTCGTTTCACCAATTTTTTGTTCTGCTTGTGAAATCGCAGCGATTAACTCGCCACGACTACCCATTAATTTTGCCGATTCTCGCTCTAACGCCCACATTCTAGGTTTGTCGGCATATTGCTTTTTGTCTAATTCTTTTAGAGCGCCTAATTCTTTTGAAATAAATTGAAATTGTTTTTCATTTGAGTTGATTTGGGCATGATAACCCTCAATTTGTTTTTCTAATTGTGAAATACGTTGTTGCAATATTTTAACATGACCATCATATGTTGCTTTGTCATTGTTAAATATCGTCTCTTGGACAGTCATGATTTTTTTAATTTCAGGATAATCGCTTTTTTTTAAAATAACCTCAGGAAAAGCAATCGCTGGTTGTTCATCTCTTTCAGCAACGAGACGTGCTTCTGTCGCATAAAACTCCATCAATTGACTACTTAATAACTCATACTTTGTCCTTGCTTGTGTATCGTCTAATTTGATTAAAGGATCGCCTGCTTTTACTTTTGAACCTTCTTGAACATAAATTTTACGTATAATACCGCCCTCTAAATGTTGAATCGTCTTGCGATTGGTAGAGGAAACAATTTTACCAGGTGCAAGAGCGGCTGTTTCTAGCGGAGAAAAGACTGCCCAAATGAAAAATGTGCCAAAAAAAACGAATATCACTATTATTCCAAATCGCGTTGCATTTCGAATAGGAGGACGCGATGTGTTATCAATCATGTTACCGGAAATTTTTTCCAACATAATTTTACATAAGCGCTTACATACGGTGACCATGCGATTAAATAGCTTATTCATGATCGCTTCGCCTGTTTTGAAAATTGATGCAACTCATTCAATACGTGTTCTCGAGGTCCTGCTAATTTTATTTTTCCATCCATCATAAAAATAATTTTATCTGCTTCTTTTACAAGAGAGGGTTGATGCGTAATAAAAATTTGCGTCGCATTTCTTGATCGCATTGCAAGTAATGCCTGCAATAAAGCATCTTCACCTTCGCTGTCCAAATGGGAGTTAGGTTCATCCAATATGATAAATCGAGGTAATTGATATAAAGCACGCGCGAGCGCAATACGCTGCCTTATTCCGCCCGACAATAAATAAGCACGATCACTAATAGGCGTATCGTATCCTTGAGGTAAATGTAATATTTGTTCGTGAACTTTCGCTAATTTTGCAGCAGCAATCACTGATTCATCATCACTCACCCCCATTCTCGCAATATTATCTTTCACCGTGCCATTAAATATTTCAATATCTTGAGGCAAATAACCCACATAGCGACCAAAGTCCCTGCGCTCCCAAGAATAAACATCCACCCCATCTAAACGAATACTTCCACTCGTTGGTTTTAATGCACCTATCATTAACCTCGCTAATGTTGATTTGCCTGCACCCGAAGGACCAATCAACGCAATCATTTCACCTGCTTTAATTTGTAAAGAAATATGATGAATGATGGGCTTCTCCGTATGAGGGAGCTGATAAGTAATATTTTCCAAGCTAATATTTCCATGAGGCTCAGGAAGTTTAATTTTTGTTTGCTCACGTTGCGGTAAACGATAAAGTTGTTGCAAACGACAATAAGCTTGCTTTACACCAAGGCATTGCTTCCAAATACCAATTGCTTGTTCAACAGGCGATAATGCACGGCTTAATAATATCGTACTCGCAATCATTCCCCCGCCAGTTAATTGATTAGCAATCACCAATGAGGCACCTATTCCCAACATTAAAATTTGCAATGCTAAGCGTACAAATTTAGAAACAGCTAATATGGCGCCTGACCGATTGCTCGCAATCGTTTGATATTGCAAAACTGTCGAATTTTTTTTATTCCAATGATCAATAACATTATTCATCATACCCATGGCTTGAATAATTTCAGCATGACGTAAACTTGCATCAGCATAGTACTGTGATGAAATCGCTTGGTTATTTGCTTCGACAAGCAATGATCGCGTAATCATTTCGTTCACTATTGCAAGTGCAAATAAAAAAATAGCACCCAATGTCGCGATAAAAAATAAATAAATATTCAAATACAAAATTGCAATTAAATAAATTGGCACCCATAATGCATCAAACAGTGAAAAAATTCCCGAACCAGAAACAAATTGACGTATCGTTGCTATATCACGCAATGCTTGCGATCCATATAACCGACCTTGCAGCAAATCGTCTCCACAACGTTCTAATGCAGGACGATTCAGTGAAGTATCCAGCCAATAGCTCACCTGTACCAATATCCGTGACCGCGCCATATCCAGCAATGCCAATGTCATTAATGCGATGATTGCTACTAATGTTAAATAAATCAACGTGTCATAACTACGGCTTGCGAGCACACGATCATATACTTGCAACATATAGATGGAGGTTGTCAGCAGCAATATATTGATAAAAAAACTAAAAATACCAACCACATAAAATGCGCGTCGGCAAGCATGCGTAATAAAATCCAGAATATCGCTATTCTTGTCATCCATTTAGTTATTTTACACTATTCACACGGGCGATACCGATGAAATAAAAATGTTCGACTATAATTAATATAAGTCGAGAGGTATTCATCATGCCGGGCGATGCGTATCCAAGCTATTCCACTTCATTACCATCTGGTGAAGGAACCGTAACAGATTGGCATGGAAATCCTGTTTATCCACTGATTACAACAAATATCACTGGCGCCATACCGACTAATGATTGGTGGTCTTCTTTGGTTTTTCCTTATTTCGATGGCGCCTATTCAGCTCCTTTATTTGCCGCTCCTTTAGCGTTAAAAACAACGGCCACGGGTCTTGATATTGGCTATACACCTACTGCAAAAATCATTTATGATGCTTCCGGTCTCCCTGTTAAATATGAGCATACTTATCACAGTGATCTTAGTGTGGGCCTTAACCAACTATATGCATCACAAACAAAACTCGCCGATTATTCAGATTGGACAGTCACAGCAGCGTGGCAAGATCATGATTCGCCTAGTCAACTACAAGCAACATTTGGTCATGGCATACCTTATGTTTATTTTGAAAAACAAGGCAATGATCCGGTCGTCATTCATCTAAATCAACATAACGATTATTCTATCGGTCAACCGAATCATTCATCAGAATCTTTTTTATTACAACATGTGAATGGTCACTATTCAGGACAAGCCATTCAATTTTCCTTACCACTTAATGCTGTTGGCGATGCAGGAAGCCTCATTGGAAATACAGCGGAAATACAAATTTCGATTGATAAAAATGGTGATGGAATTTATGACTATGTCCAATCTTATAATTTTATTCCACTCGATGCAGCACAAACAAGTTTTGAAATTTACACACAAAATGAAGGCCGCGGTGTTGGTGCTTCAATCAATGGCTCTCTTGATAATTTATCAAATGCAACAATCAAAGTAGATATTTGGCGAGCACAAGGTTCAGGCAATATTGAAGTTAGAAATGATGCCAACATTACCTTGCCATTTACTAATCTTTCAGTGAATGGCGCGAATACCTCTTCCTCATTTTATTTTTCTGATCAAGGTTCATTGATTTCAAGTGCACTTTCCACAAACGACATTATTATTGGAGATGTCGCTCAAAACAATGTCGTCCCAACATGGGAAGGCGCTGGACAAATTTGGTATAACCAAGAAAATGTATTAGGCATCAACATCAATGGTAATAATTATGGCTTGTTTGCACCTGTCGGCGCAACATGGTCAACAGCCAATGGAGAACTCTCGACTGATTTAGCGAACAAAGATTATTTTTCAGTCGCCATATTACCTGATCAATCCAATGAAACGATGAATTATTTTTATCAACACGCGTATGCTTTTGTTGATAACACCACAGTTAATTATTCGTTTGATCAAAACACTTCAACACTAACAACCGACTTTCAACTCACGACCGATTTAAAAGAAATAGGATTTTCTTCAGAGGCACTAACGAATTTATTTCGTCATCAATGGTTAAATACACAAGATACATTAACTGCTTATTCTTTTCAGTCTGCGCGTGGTGAAATGAAATTATTAGAGGGAAATGATTTTTCAACACAGTTAACTTATCACGGAATTTTACCTGAACTCCCGAATATGTTAACGGCTACACAACAACAAGCTGTTTATCAAGCAATTGATCAAACTTATCAAGAATTATTACAATCCGTCAATCCCATTCCGGGCAATGATTCGTATTGGTCCGGAAAAGCGATGGAACGACTCGGTGAATTGGCAAAAATTGCTGATCAAATTGGGCATATCGAAGCGCGTAATTTATTTTTAGATACGATGAAAAATGAATTGCAAGATTGGTTTTCTATTGGTAGCAACGATGCGAATGGGACAACGGATCAACAACTTTATTACAATTCAACTTGGGGTTTGTTGCAAGCGTACCCCGCTAGTTTTAACACTCAAAGTGAAATCAATGATCATCACTTTCATTATGGTTATTTTGTTAATGCTGCTGCAACCATTGCGCAATTTGATCCCCAATGGGCTCAACAATGGGGTGGCATGGTTGATTTAATTATTAAAGATGTTGCTAATACAGATCGCAGTGACACAGCATTTCCGTTCTTACGGAATTTTGATCCTTATGAAGGACACTCATGGGCATCAGGTCATGGTGCATTTTTTTCAGGAAATAATCATGAATCTTCTTCTGAAGCGATGAATTTTGCTTCGGGTGTTATTCAGTGGGGAGCGCAAACACAAGATCCTGACGTGCGTGATCTCGGAGTTTATTTGTATACAACAGAATTATCCGCTATTCAGCAATATTGGTTTGATGTGAATCAAGCCGTGTTTCCTGCTACTTTTCCACATAACACAGTGGGTATGATTTGGGGCGATGGCGCGTCTTATTCAACGTGGTTTTCTGCTGAGCCAGAAATGATTCATGGTATTAATTTCTTACCGATCACGGCCTCTTCCTTATATCTTGGCAGTGACACAAGTTATAGCCAAAGCAATTATTCAGAAATGATCATGAATAATCACGGGATTGAAACTCAATGGCCGGATATTATTTGGGAATACCAAGCATTATTCGATCCGCAGTCAGCTCTCGCAAAATTCAATGCATCTTCTTATCTTCCTGAAGATGGTGAATCTCGTGCGCATACGATGAATTGGATTAACAACTTATTCAATCTCGGTGAAGTGACCGATCACATTACTGCAAATACTACTTACTATGCCGTTTTTGATCGTGATGGTTTACTAACTTATACGGCTTATAATGCAGCCAATACTCCCATCACAATCACATTTTCTGATGGAACAATCATGCAGCTTGCTGCCAAAGAATTTGCTGCTGTGAATTCACAATATGAATGGTCATCTATTTCTGGAACGGTTGGGACAATATCATTACCACAACCTGATCCTATACCAGCACCGAATCCTACTCCTGCGCCCAGCCCCACGCCTACTCCCGATCCGACTCCACCGCCTGTTTCAACGCCCCCACCAAGCGATAACCCTTTATTTTCGGGCACCAATCAATCGGAGACATTGATAGGCACGTCTTCTGCTGATCATTTATTAGGGTTAGGAGGAAATGATATTTTGCACGGTTTAGAGGGTCATGACGTTATAGACGGTGGGGATGACGATGATACTCTACATGGCAATAGCGGCAATGATCAATTATTCGGTGGAAATGGCCGTGATTCCCTCTATGGAAACGAAGGCAACGATATATTAGTAGGTGGCCTTGGTAAAGATTTTTTAGTCGGTGGCAGTGGTCAAGATATTTATGTCTATCAGACTCTAAATGATTCACCAATCCAATCACCCGACTTCATTGAACTATTTGAAAAAGGCCAAGATAAATTCGATTTTACTGCTTTGAATATTCATTATCATGATTTAACT
>CAYTKY010000059.1:0-13835 GCA_964438435.1 uncultured Coxiellaceae bacterium
GTTGCTTCGCTCTCGCTCGCAATGACGAGTCCGTGCTGAATCGTGACAATAGGGGGTTTTCAGGGACGACTAAGTAGTTCGGCGTTGTTGCGTAAATAAATAGGAAAATGAAGGAGATAGAAATAAGCGGTGGCGTTGTTGCGTAAACAACTGAGAAAAATAAATGAGATAAGTAGGGGCTGACCTGCCCAGGATTTTCATACCAAACTAGATCAGTGCTCCAAGTTTGAAAGAATTATATCAACTCTTGATCACTGAAATGGTTATCTAAACACCACCTAAAAAAAATTTAAATTTTTTTAAAAGAATTATGGTAACTACTCACCCGGCGTCATTGCGAAACCCGCATTTTTTGCGGGTTGAAGCAATCCAGTTTGATGTCACCCCGAAAAAACGAACACTCAAGTAAGCACCTTTTTGCGCTTCAACATAGTATCTACTCACCCCTAAGTAATAAAAAAATTCAAACCTATAGCTTTATCAACACGCGTTCAATCGCATTTTTCCAGCCTTGATATAAGGCATCACGCTTAGCAATCGACAATTGCGGATAAAAGCATTTTTCTTTTTTCCAACAGGCAGCAATATCATCTAACGATGAATACATCCCTATTTGCAAGCCGGCTAAATATGCTGCCCCCAATGCGCTGGTTTCAATGCAAGTAGGACGTTGCACTTCCAAATTCAATGTGTCAGACAAAAATTGCAGCAACCAATTATTAGCAGCCATCCCCCCATCCACTCGCAACGATTTAAGCATCGATCCACTATCTGCCACCATCGCTTCTAATAAATCACGTGTCTGATAAGCAACACTTTCTAAGGCGGCGCGAACAATATGTTCTCGACCACTATTGCGGGTTAATCCTAACAAACTGCCGCGCGCATGTGGATTCCAATAAGGAGCACCTAATCCTGTAAAAGCAGGAACAAGATAAACGCCTTCTGTACTTTCTATTTGATTGGCTAAATAAGCCGTTTCATCTGCTGTTTCAATTAATTTTAACGTATCACGCAACCATTTGATGGTAACACCCGCAGAAAAAATACTGCCTTCTAATCCATAAACCGTTTGTTGTTGAATGCGGTAAACAATGGTTGATAATAATTGATGTTGTGATTGAATCAGCTTTTCGCCTGTATTTAACAACATAAAACAACCCGTACCATAAGTTGCTTTCACCATCCCGGGTAAAAAACAAGCCTGCCCTATCGTTGCTGCTTGCTGATCACCTGCTATGCCTGTAATAGGAAGGTTAACACCTAAAATACTCGGATCTATCTCACCAAACAACGCGGTGTTATCGAGGACCGTTGGAAGCAAGCAAAAAGGTATATTCAATTGATTTAAAATATCGTGATCCCACTCCTGCGTATGAATATTAAATAACATCGTACGTGACGCATTAGTAATATCCGTTACATGTGAGCGACCTTGTGTTAATTTCCAAACTAAATAACTATCCACCGTACCGAATAATAATTCTTTTTTTTCTGCCCGCTCACGTGCGTGTTCAACATGCTTTAAAATCCATGCAATTTTAGTTGCTGAAAAATAAGGATCTAAAATTAATCCTGTTTTTTGTTGAATGGATTCAGCCATTTTTCCTTGCATTAACGCATCACATTGCGCATGAGTACGCCTATCTTGCCAAACAATCGCAGGATAAATGGGCTTGCCTGTTTGTTTATCCCAAATAATGGTGGTTTCACGTTGATTGGAAATACCAACGGCTGCAATTTGTTTTGCAGAAAGCGATGCATTTTTTAAAGCGATTCGACAACACTCAACGGTATGCTGAAACATTTCGTCAGGATCTTGCTCTATCCAACCTGCTTGCGGATAATATTGCGTGAGCGCCATCGTGTGTTGCCCAATCACATCTCCTGCACGATTAAAAATAATCGCACGACTATTGGTGGTGCCTTGATCAATAGCTAACAAATAATCTGACATATCTTCCTCTAGGATTTTTCCATATTTTCTATTTTTTATAATGACAATTTTCGCAGCCGCAATGCATTCGCAATCACGGAAACCGAACTGAGACTCATTGCAAATGCGCCTATCATCGGATTTAAAAGCCATCCTGTCCAGGGAAATAACACGCCGGCTGCAAGTGGAATACAGAGCAGATTATAAACAAAAGCCAAGAATAAATTTTGTCTGACATTACGCATCACCCCTCGACTTAATTGCCTTGCACGAACAATACCCATTAAATCGCCTTTCACCAACGTAATACCCGCACTTTTCATGGCAACATCCGTTCCTGTTCCCATCGCAATACCCACATCTGCTTCTGCTAAGGCAGCTGCATCATTCACACCATCCCCTGCCATGGCCACAATGTATTTTTGTTGTCGTAATTGTTTAACTATTTCTGTTTTTTGTTGCGGCAATACATTAGCTTCCACTGCATCTATTTTTAATTTTTTGGCAATCGCATTCGCTGTTACCGCATGATCTCCTGTGGCCATCACTATTTTTATTCCTTCGTGATGTAACATCGTCAATGCTTCTACCGCATTTGATTTAATAGGATCCACCACACTCAGCATGCCAACTATTTTATTTTCAATCACAACAAAAATAACTGTATGGCCTTCTGATCTTAATTCATCCGCTTGCTCAATTAATTTATCTGCTGACAAATGAAGTGATTCTAGTAATGTTAAATTACCCAATGCGACGTGTTGTTGATTAATCACCCCTTGAATTCCTTTACCAAATTCAGCAAAAAAATCAGTGACAGGAAATAAATTCAATTGACGATCTTGCGCAGCTTTAATAATGGCTGATGCAAGAGGATGTTCACTTGAACGTTCTAAACTCGCAGCCAATGATAAAACATCATTGGCTGTCACATGAGCATCAACAACGATGATTTTGTCGAGCACCGGCTGGCCACTGGTTAATGTACCCGTTTTATCGACAACTAATGTATTCACTTTTTCAAAACGCTCAAGACTTTCCGCATTTTTAATGAGTATGCCGGCTTGTGCGCCACGCCCCATTCCGACCGTCATAGACATCGGTGTTGCTAAACCCAAAGCGCAAGGGCAAGCGATGATCAAAACGGTAACAGCACTGATTAAACCATACGCCATAGCGGGTGATGGCCCGATCAAACTCCACACTAAAAATGTGATAACCGCAATCAGAATAACGACAGGCACAAAATAACTGGCCAAGGTATCGGCTAATCGTTGAATAGGTGCACGCGAACGTTGCGCTTCTGCTACTTGTTGGACGATTTGTGCCAATAACGTATCAGTACCAACATGTTCAGCTTGCATCACAAAACTTCCTGATAAATTGACCGTACCACCGATCACTTTATTTTCTTTTTCTTTTTCAACAGGAATAGATTCACCCGTTACCATGGATTCATCGATTGCACTGTGTCCCTCTATCACCTTTCCATCGACAGGAATTTTCTCACCGGGACGTACACGAAGATGATCACCTACTTTTACTTCTTCAAGTAAGATCTCTGCTTCATTGCCATTTGGATAAATGATAGTTGCTTTCTTCGGTGCTAAATCAAGCAATGCTCGCAATGCACGGCCGGTTTGCAAACGTCCACGTATTTCTAATACTTGGCCCATTAATACCAAAACAATGATGACAGCAGCAGACTCAAAATATAAATGCACTTCACCGTGTGTCCGAAATGCATCAGGAAAAAAAGAAGGAAATAATAGTGCAAATACACTATCACCATAAGCCACCCATACACCCAGTGCAATTAAGGTAAACATATTCCAATGTTTTTCTTTAATCGAAAACCATGCGCGCTGCCATAACGGCCATCCACATCCCACCACCACGATGGTGGCTAATAAACATTGCGCCCAACCTAAAAATGATGCCGATTTATTTGAAAATATGTTAGCTAATCCAGGAATATCCATTCCCATTGCCAATAGTAAAAGAGGAATGCTGAAAATCAAGCTAACCCAAAATCGCCGTGACATGCTGATTAATTCTTCATTAGGCATTTCTTCACGAGAAATAGATTTTGGTTCCAGTGACATACCACAAAAAGGGCAAATACCTGGACCTTTTTGCTGAACCTCAGGATGCATTGGGCAAGTGTAAATTGCATTGATATGAGAAAGCGATGAATGATGATGAGCAGAAACTGAATGACAACACGCATCATCTTTTTTCTTTTCAGAAAAATTCATATTATCTCCTAGGGTTTATACTGATCATTTTAGTGAACTACCAGGATGTAAAATCCTAACTCTCCCTGTATATTATATAATCTAGCTTCATAAAATCATGATGCTAAAAACCGCGGACAATTCCATTTGGAGATAAGGACATGATCATGAAAAAAACTCTCACGCAATTTTCTATCTTAGTCGCAAGCATTTGTGTTGCAAGCGTCAGTTTAGTTGGGTGTTCTACCAACACACAGAAACAAAATACAGCAGTTGGTGCTGTTTCTGGTGCTGTGGTCGGTGGTTTGGCTGGTAGTGCAATCGGGTCAGGTGCAGGTACCGTTGTCGCTGTTGGCACAGGTGCTATTGTGGGTGCATTAATCGGTGGCGCAATTGGCCATTCAATGGATAGCACTGACAATACCAAAACCTATCAAGCAATGAATAATCCAAGCAATAAACCGATGCGCTGGAAAAATAAGAAAACCGGTTATGTCTACACGGTTGTTCCGACCAGTAAAATGATGACAGTGAATGGCAATCCCAATTGCCGTGCCTATCGTACAAAAGCCATCATTCATGGCACCATTAAACGCGTACATGGCATTGCATGTATGCAAGCAGATGGAACATGGCATGCGGTTAGTGCTTAACTGTTGTTTCATAAAAAAAATCAGCGCTTCGGCGCTGATTTTTTTTAACTATTCAGCGAATGCCGCCAACTAACGGTGCCCGCGTGTACTTTCCTATCAATTGATGCTTTTTTATCTCCAAAGAGTATCGTGCAAGTAGGTCGTTATATTTATCAATCATATTTATCTTACTCAATTTTAATCGATGAAAATAAATTCGGTAATTTTTTCTTAATCAATTTATCAATTTCAAATGCATTAGGTTGATGAACGAATGGACGCCTGGGATAAATTCTATCGTTGACCCAATGAGATGACCAATAGTGAGTTGTCTCAATGCATTGGTCTGCAAAATTTTCCAAATGATATTTCTTCTCTATTTCTAAACAGCCTGATAAAAAAATATCGACGTAAGATTGAACGATGGGGTAACGTGCACTAGGCAATTTAATATAAATTGGTTGTGAAACATAAATCCAAATTTGTCCATCAAATTTTGGGTGCTGGTCGAGCATTTGAATAAGGTTCGGCGAAACTAGTACGCGACAATATCTTGATTCTCGTTGATCATAATCAGCTAGCACGCTTGATGATGGTAATTTAAAAACAACCGCATTAAATCGAGATTTTTTATCTTCAATAGCCCCTAAAAAGGTAATACTAAATCCAACTCGCGTACCTTCCGTTATCCATCCTCGTTTGAAGTGTGATAATAAAACAGGAATATTAGGACCTGTATTAGAGTATGTTTTATTTTTTGATCGATCTTGCATTAATGATCCATAACCAATTAAATATTGTGTTAAAGAAGGGTTGGAAGGGGGGGGTAGCATGAAGATGGCATGGCCTTTGCTAAAAAAGAATTTAAAAATAAAATTGAAAAAACAATGGGTGGGATTAAATATTTTTTAAATAAATAAATCAATTTGTTTATATCCCTTAAATTATTTGCAACATAGTCCATTTTCTTTAGTACTAACATTAACTACAAGTTTTTTTTCTTTCCAAAATGAAAGCATGGATTATTTAAGATTTAATGTCATTCAGAATGGAACCCGCGGCATTAGCATCAACGCGTTGACCTTCTTCGATGTAGCCATGAACTGTCCCTTTATGGCGCTATCGCCTTTGCCGCATGATGGCGATAAATGAGACACCTTACAGTCTTTATAACAAGCCCAGATTGCAAAAAACTGTTGAAGGAATTTTGTATCGCATGCGAACAGGTGGGAATTTATTGATGGCAGTATTTTGGTATGCGAATTAATTTTACATTAAGATTAATATGTTAGCATTGACAATTCAATAATTAAAATTAACGTTATAAATAAACAACTTATCATATTTTTTATAGTTATAAAAAACGAGGCTAGTATTAATGCTAGGAAGAACTTCTACTTATAAATTACCTAATGGCAAACCTAACTTTTTTAGCAGCACCCGAAAATATGCCATTAATGATAAAAATATCCAAAAAAAATATGATGCTGAGAATCAAAATTTAAATTTCTTTTTTAGCAACCCCAACACAACCGTTGCCGATGCCTGGACTCATCACAGCTCACCTTGCCGAGTGACTCATTACCTTTCAGACCCAAATATAAACCCATATATAGACCGAAATACGAGCTCTCATCAAACCCCACCTATAGGCGCATGCTTTACCATCGCCAATCCTGAAAATGTGTATTTTCTCGATTTATGCAGAATTTACAGTATGCTTCGTTGCCCGGATTATGCAGAGCGACAACCGTATAGTCATCCACAAGATTTAGTTCGCTTTAACCTCCCGCGTATTGTTAAACAAGTTGTTGGAATGACTATCGCCATTGAAACCAAAGTTAAAGATAATGTCGATTATGTTAATACTTGCAAAAGAATCGAGAATAAAGCTCAATCAATGGTTAGTGTTTTCGCTCATGAGATTGACAATAAAATTAAAGAAATGACACAAGCAATCGAAGAAAAAATATCTTATTTTTTAAAAAAACAACCATCTGATGAAAACTCAGATGATGAAATTATTAAACGATTTATGCATATCAAAAAAGAAATTTATGAAAGATTAATTAAAAAAAATCGCGCCTCTGATATTAATGATTTAGCTAAAGAAATTCTCATTAATGAATATATTAAAGAAATCACCTACTCAAAAGTCCATGACATTGTGCTTAACATTATCGTTAACGAAGTCACGCATAAAAAATTGAATGCACCTAACTCATCATCAAAAAATAAAGATCACCAACCTTTAGCTTTATTGCCACAAATTGCAGCTCATAAACGGCTAACCCAAATGATGTCAGGCGGCCCTGCAACAGGAAAATCAACGGTGACCAATCAAATCATCTCTCAATTAAAAGCAGATTTTGGTTTTTCTCTTTCAGATTTTGCTTTTATTTCAACAGATAGATTTCGTTTACTATTAACAGATGATCCATTAATTAATTCTTGCAAAATTGAGCTTGGTTTTCTTACACAAGATGAAGCTCGATTGATTACTCGTTTAGCGATTCAATCTATTCAGGACAAAATAAAAAAACATGGGCAAGCTCCTCATGTTCTCATGGAAATCATTTCCCCATTAGAAACAGATCTCAATGTAGGCTTATTAAATAATGGCGAAGTAAAAATAGCATTAACTTCTTATCCGCCTCGCGAAGCTGTTGAAGGCAATTTCAAACGATATCAAAAAACAGGAGAACGCTTACCCCCTGTCTTAGCGGTATTGGGTGGACAAAAAACAATTAGTACTAAAACACCTAAAATAATAAAAAATTATGCTGGGAAAAATATTGTCATCACCATGTATGACACATACAAAATGATTCATGAATCAGAAGATCAACAAACATTAATCGCCGCATTTCATTGCAAGAAAAATAGAATTTACATACGCGACATTCACATGATGCTTGATTTCATTAAAAAATCACATATTAATCCTAACGCAACCCATCCTGATGCCATTTATACTGATGCAGATAAAATATCACTCAACTCAATCATCAAAAACTTTTTAGATGATTATGCTCATCAATATATTTATTTCATCGATCCATCAGCAGAACTATCTAATGAAGATTCGTTAGAAAAAAATGCTTATGCTGTGTTTTCACCTGAAACTGGACTCACTATCATTCATGAAGCACTTTTACAACAATTAAAAGAAAAAGACAGCGTGATAGAAGAACTTTTTATTATGCTACAGGAAAAAAATCCAGTTAATGATAAATCATTGACGCCAGGAATGATTTAATTTCTTTTTTAAATCTATTTAAGAAAATATTGGGATTATTTCTTTTTTATAACTTTCGTATTAAAAATAATCTGATAAAATTTGTAACTACTCACTCGTCGTTGCGAGGAGCGTTTTTTGCGACGAAGCAATCCATAAGAATGCTAACTGGATTGCTTCAACCCGCAAAAAACGCGGGTTTCGCAATGACGCCGGGTGAGTAGTTACTAAAATTTATGCCCTTTCGTTTTGAGGTATCCTAGCCTTGCGATGATCGCTAAATGCAGCAGGAAGATTTATTTTTGCAACAGTGCCAAAATCGCAATGAAATGATATGATGCACGCATAATGACAATGAGATATTCATATGATTCAACTCAACCAACTCACCATGTCCTACGGGCAAAAACTATTATTTTTTGACGTTAACCTTATTTTTTCTGATCAAACACATTATGCCTTAGTGGGCGCTAATGGTGCTGGCAAATCTACTTTATTTAAACTCATTACCGGCGAAGAAGAGCCTATTTCAGGCACCACTTCCATGACGAAAGATGCAACGCTGGGATGGTTAAAACAAGATCAGTTTCGATACGAAAATACGATCATTACCGACATTCTCTTACAAGGCAAACCTAAACTTTGGAAAGCCCTGGTGGAAAAAGATGAGCTATTGCAACAACCCGATTGGGATGAAAAAACAGCACATCGGTTAAGCCAATTAGAAGAAATCATCGGACAAGAAAATGGCTATAGTGCCATGGCATTTGCAGAAAAATTATTGGTGGGATTGGGGATTGATCCGCAATATCATCAAAAGCCACTTCATAGCTTATCGGGTGGGTTTAAATTGCGCGTATTGCTTGCTCAAGCATTATTTCAAGAACCCGATACATTACTACTCGACGAACCCACAAACCACTTAGATATTTTATCTATTCGTTGGTTAGAAAAATACTTAATCAATGAATTTCGCGGCACCGTTATTTTTATTTCACATGATGTGGAATTTATTAACCGATTAGCTGATGTCATCTTGGATATCGATTATGGTGAAGTTCGACCATACGCAGGAAATTACGAAAAATTTTTAACTGAAAAGAAATTAGTTGAAGAACAACAATTGCTGGCCAAAAAACACATCGAACAAAAAATGGCAGAAATGCAAAAATTGGTTGATCGATTTCGTGCTGGCACACGCGCAAAACAAGCACAATCACGGGCTAAAATGATTGAAAAAATCGAATTGCCTGATATCAAACAATCTTCTCGAGCTTGGCCTCATTTTCACTTCAAACCCAATCGTCAATCGGGCAAACAAGTCTTGCGAGTAAAAAATTTAGCAAAAGAATTTCAAAATAAAAAATTATTTTCTCATTTGAATTTTGAAATTGCACGACATGAAAAAGTGGCCATCATCGGTGAGAATGGTATTGGAAAATCCACCCTGATGAAGATATTACTCGGTAAAATTCAACAAACAGAAGGTGATGTTGAATGGGGTCATGAAACACAAATCAGTTATTTTTCACAAGATCATCACGATTTATTAAATCAACCTATTTCTGTCTTAGAATGGCTCAATGAAATGGCTAGCCATATTAGCGAACAACACATTAGGAAAACATTAGGTCAAACATTATTTAAAAAAGAAGATGTTGATAAAGATATTTTATCATTAAGCGGTGGCGAAGCTGCTCGATTACTGCTAGCTAAAATTTGCCTTGAAGCTGGTAATGTATTAATGCTCGATGAACCAACGAATCACCTTGATATTGAAGCGACAGAAGCGCTGGCTCAAGCACTTCATAGCTATCATGGCACTCTTTTATTCGTCAGCCATGACAGGCATTTCATTAGCAAAATCGCCAATCGAGTTTTATTTATTTCTCATGATAAAAAATTAATTGATTTCAAAGGTGCCTTTAGTGATTTTGAAAGAGAATATGATCTTTAAGTTTTATTAAAATGATTCAAGCTTAACCTATCTCTTACAGCGTGACGTAACGAAAACGGTAACAGCAGTAAAAGCAGTAACAGCAGCAATAACCGTGCCTATTACAAAAAATGAGCTTTTTAAAAGGGCAACCTTTTTATTTGCATGAGGTAACGGTCTAATGAGCCTTTGATACTCTTCCTGCGCACTCCATGCAGGAAGCAGCTTCGTTGTCAAAAAATATGATTGCGTTTTACCCTGCACTGCCGTCGAGTCAATAACAAAAAATGCGTAAGTATCTGCATTATTCATCGCTTGGCCTAGACTCCCAGCAATTGATTCCGGAAAAAGTCTTTGTTTCCCATTCTTGGTTTTTATTTGGTGATAATACCCTTCATCCGATACAAATCCATACCTATGCGCTCCTTCATGAATCAGTGTCTGCAGCGCCTGCATCGGATTTTTTAAAAGGAGTCGATAATCGATATAAATAGGACCATAATAGCCCTGATTATCTCTATAAACATACCCTACTTTCCTGTTTTCTTTATCATTCTGTTTCTTCCTAGAAATATTACGGATATAGACTTTATTGCGAACGGTTGTTAGATTTTTTGCATGATATGTCATTAACATATTGAGAATAAAAAACTCATGCTGAGATACATGATATGCGCTTGTCATATTACGACTAATGTTAATGTTAAGTTCTTCTAATGCAATATCTTTTATTTTGACATTGTTTTCATAATAAGAAAGTTTCCACTGTTGATTATGAATATAAATGACATAGGTCTTCGGTTCAAAAGCAGCAACTTCATCAAGCATTGGCTCAGCGTTTAATATCTTCAACTTGATATCTAGCTCACCATTTAACCCACAGCACATTCTCCATAATACGGTTTCAATTTTTTTAAGATGTTTCAAAAAAGCACCGATTGAGAGATGATTTATATTAATATAAAAATGTCTCTTTATCATTTTCAGCGTGGTTTGAATATAGTCAGGGGCTTTTTTCTCGATGAAAAATTGCTTGAGATTAAGCATTTCATTTCTGTCACCTTGAAAATTTTTCTCAAGATAAATCATGATGGTGTTTAACGAATTCACAGTGAATTTAATACGAATAAGTGCCTCATTATGCAACCTATTCAAAGCAATCATTTCATTTTCAGATAAAGGTTGATTGTTTGCTTTTTGAGAAATAATTTGCTCATCCCGAGTAATGGCAACGGCTATTTTTTTCGATACATTTTGACTCTTCGGTCGTTGCATCATAGTATTTTTTTTATTAGTTTCGTTTGTAAAAAATAGTTATCATTATTTAATTTTATCTATCTCGTCATCGTTCATTTTGTTTGTACTTTTTTTGATCAGAACAAATTTTAATCGATTATTAAAAGATCACTATTTCGATTATAGGTTAAAAATATTAACTCATTATTAAAAGACTCGTCAGAGCGAAATAGCGCGAATAACCTTTATCCATTTCGTCACATTCGGTTTTACAATTCGTTTAATTGATACTTCGATATCAATCATTCCATAGCAAAAAATAAATGCACGAACCTGCCCTTCCTACCATCTGTGGTTATTTGATACAAACACGTTTACGCGAATGACCTATCGCAATATCTTTAGCATCATTTTCTTCTCTATCATCGTCTTTTTTTGCACTATATTGAGAAGAAGGTGAAAAAGTCCGGTTTGCAAATGTTGAAAATAGAGGATAATTTTTTGGCGTATAACCACCTTCAGTGACGATATAAATACTGACCCCATACGTCTCTTTTAACAGACTGATCGTATCCGCCAATTTTAAAAAATCTTCTGTTGAAAATCGTCCCTTTTGTATCATTTCACGGGATGCTTTTTTGGGGTAACGAGATTCCAAGTCTGATTGCATGATCACCGCGCATGCCGCTTCTTCCTCTTGATGCGAATCAATTCCCAAACTGACAATAATGGCATCGTTATTCCTCAAGTCTTTATTACCTTCAAACGACTGCATTAACTTCTCACAAAAATTATTCATTTTTTCGCTGCTGGATATTTTTTCATAATGCTCATGAAAAATAGGTTGATAGGTATATCCATTCACTGACACAGATAAACTTTCGCTATGTTTTTCCATCTCCCGTTTTTTAAATCGAGTGACTTGATTTTTTTTATATTCATTACTCAAACCAATGATTTTAATTGCTTCCTCATAAGAAGAAGCATGTACAGGATAAACACCATAAGAAAAAAAATCAGTGTGCTGAATCACATCAACATAAGGCGCATGATTCGTATAGAAATTTTTTATTCCATTGTCTTGATTAACGTCAACCCCAACAATATGAACAATTCCTTTATGACAGTGTTGATGCAGCCATGCAATAATCACCGTACTATTCAACAAACAAAATCCAGAAGCAGCATCATAAAATGCATGATGGCCTGGTAATGATAAACTAAAAAAACTATTTTTTTCTTTAATCGCACACTGAATAGCATAAAGATCCGTAATAGAAGATTGTAATGTTTTTTTATTAATTAAAACATCCATTCCAATTTCTTTTTCATCTTTATGTGATAACTCAGCGGACTGCTTAATCAGAAAGGCAATATAATTAGGAGAATGCGAATATGTTACCGCATCTTTTAATAAGCAACCCTCGATTCTCTCGTATGCCGCTATTGCTTTCTCTGCTTGACCCTTATCAATCCATTGAAAAACTCGTTGCCAAGCAAGTGGTAACTGCTTTGCATTCGTTTTTTTTACTGAAAGAACGACTTTCATTTCACTTGCAATAGCAGCCATTCTTTTGCTTTGACGATCGCCACAACCCGTTGGAATGGATTGATATCCCTGTAATGTTTCCTGGTCAGGAATCAAAACAATGGGTTCTTTTTTCTTTTGATGTAAAACACATGAATTGCTATCCGATCTTTTCCTTTTTTTAAAAAAAACATTCGATCCATCGCTTACAGTTTTTCTCGTAATTTTTGGCATATAAAAACCTACCATGCTCATTTAAATATTATCGTATTTTTGTGAGAATTGATGATTGATCAATATCGATGAAACGAACTTCCATTTTTTAACAAATGCATACTTCACTTATTTCTTCATTCGGTATAAGCCGGGATACGTGCTGCTACCCCCCATAAGCCACAAAACCAGTCCTTTTCTTCATAACTCAACAGTAAATTCTTCGTATCCATGTTAAGAAACTTATATAAAAACCTCTCTTACCACAATACCAGACTCCGACTTACGGTAATATCTTTTGGAACTCGACTCATATCGACAATGTAATCGCCGTATCGCTTGATATGGCCAGTGAGGTATGGACTTAAAAACCGTGCATCCTCTTTCTTAATGTTATGCCCTTCGTTTTTTAACTGAGCAATGATATTGGTTTCATCAACAATGTTTTGCAGGATAATTGAATCCGTCAAAATGTCATTATACTTGATGGCTTTTTCCATCTCTTCTTCATCATTGCTAGCAACTAAATGTTTTGAACCAAAAGAAGCCCATTCACTTAGCGCATTATAAGCTTCAACTTTATTTGTTTTTTCTGTAATTGTTTCGCGCAATTCAACGTCAGAAATGTATTCCAACAAAAATTGTGTTCTAAGAAATCGTCCTAATTCCTGAAAAGCTAAATAAAGCTTATTTTTACGGCTGTAATTTCCAAGTTTTCGTAATAACAATGTCGAACTGATTTTACCAGCCTTGATGGATAATACAACTTGCATCATGTCTTGCCAGTGAGTTTCAATGAGATCCCATTTAATAGAGTCACTAAACGTATCCGCTAAATCTCCACCCCTCAACCTCTCACGAGCAATGAGCGATGAATAT
>CAYTKY010000060.1:0-13832 GCA_964438435.1 uncultured Coxiellaceae bacterium
GTCATTGGCTGTGTGATGCCGAGCCCTGATGAAGCCAATATTGGTCGTGTGGTGGCATTGCGATTAGGATGCGGGAAAACGATACCGGCATGGACTGTGCAACGAAATTGTGCTTCAGGAATGCAAGCATTAGATAGTGCAGCAAAAGATATCGCGAGTGGACGACATGAGCTTGTGTTAGCGGGTGGAACAGAGGCAATGAGTCGCGCACCTTTATTGTTTAGTGATGATTATGTTAATTGGTTATCAGGTGTGATGTCTGCGAAAGATTGGAAATCGAAGCTCAAGCAATGGGCACGTTTCCGACCTGGTTATTTAAAACCGATTATTGCTTTATTGAAAGGATTAAATGATCCGCTGGTCAATCTTTCAATGGGACAAACGGCTGAAAATTTAGCGTATCAGTTTCATATTACGCGTCAACAAATGGATCAATTTGCGTTACAAAGTCATCAATTGGCAGCAACAGGCCAAGAGAAAAAACATTTTGCTGAAATCACGTCTGTTTTTGCAAATACCGGTGATTTTTATGCGTCAGATGATGGAATACGTCGTGATTCATCCATGGAAAAATTAGCAACGTTAAAACCTTTCTTCGATAAAAAATTTGGAAGTGTGACAGCAGGAAATAGTTCGCAAGTATCTGACGGTGCTGCTTTGTTATTATTAGCTAGCAAAGAGGCTATACAAAAATATCAGTTGCCTGTTTTAGCACGTATCACGGATGTGCAATGGGCTGGTGTTGAACCGGCTGAAATGGGATTAGGACCTGTTTATGCAACGAGTCAATTAATGCAACGTCAGCATTTATCAATGAACGATATTTCTTTTTGGGAAATTAACGAAGCGTTTGCGGCACAGGTGATCGGTTGTCTGGCTGCGTGGGAAAGTGATGATTACTGTCGAAAACAATTAGGACTCAATCATGCATTGGGCACCATTGATCGATCAAAATTAAATGTGGATGGCGGAGCCATTGCATTAGGACATCCAGTTGGAGCAAGTGGTGCGCGTATTGTGTTGCATCTTGCTCAAATATTGAAGCGTGAAAATAAAGAAAAGGGAATCGCGACCATTTGTATTGGTGGTGGTCAAGGTGGTGCAATGTTAATTGAAAATGTCTCCGGGGTGTAATCATGACGACGAATCAAACGTATAAGCATTGGCGATTAGAAACAGACGCGGATCGTATTTTATGGCTTTATTTCGACAAACAAAATGAATCTGTTAATACCATTGATCGTAATGTCATGGAAGAATTTTCTAACATTATGGATGTGTTATCGAATGATACCCAACATAAGGGTGTGATTATTGCTTCAGGTAAAAAAAATGGATTTATTGCGGGCGCAGATATTTCGCAATTTACTCAATTTAAAGATATTGAAGAAGCAACCGGTGTTTTGACACAAGGTCAAGCTATTTTAGATAAATTAGAAAAGCTGAAAATACCTTCGGTTGCAATGATCGACGGATTTTGTTTGGGTGGCGGATTAGAGCTAGCGTTAGCATGTCGTTATCGTGTTGTAGAAGAAAGCAGTAAAACGCGTTTAGGTTTACCTGAAGTTAAATTAGGTATTCATCCGGGGTGGGGTGGTACCGTTCGTTTGTTACGTTTAATTGGCGCACAGCAAGGATTGAATTTAGTATTGTCAGGGCACACAGTCAGTGGAAAAGCCGCTGCTAAATTAGGATTTGCGGATGTTGCGGTACCCAAACGGCAACTCATTCATGCAGCAAGATATTACATTCAAAAAAATCCAGGCGCACATGAACCTACTTTTTTACAATCAGCAACCAACAATAAAATGATCCGACAAATTTTAGGTTATTTTATTCGCAAAGAATTACGAAAAAAAGCCAATCCTTCGCATTATCCTGCTCCTTATCATGCCTTAGATAATTGGGAATTAGTCGGTACTGATGGGCAAGCTGCTTACGATCGCGAAGCAAAAAGTTGTGGAAAATTATTTTTTAGTGAAACATGCCAAAATCTTGTCCGAGTTTTCTTTTTACAAGATCAATTAAAAAGTCTTGCAAAAGAAACGAGTTTTCCCATTAAGCGTGTGCATGTGATTGGTGCTGGTACGATGGGCGGTGATATTGCAGCATGGTGTGCATTGCAGGGCATGACTGTTACATTGCAAGATTTAGAACCCCGGTTTATTGCGCCGGCAATTAAGCGTGCTCACGCTTTATTTAAAGAAAAATTGAAAGAATCTTATTTAGTCCAAAAAGCAATGGATCAATTAATTCCTGATGTGAAAGGGAATGGTATTTCGCGCGCCGATGTTATTATCGAAGCAGTGATTGAAGATCTGGCGGTAAAACAAGCCACTTTTAAGAAAATCGAAGAAGAAGCTAAACCCGAAGCTATTTTGGCGACGAATACATCAAGCATTCCTATCGATGAAATCAGTACAGTCTTGCAACAACCCGGTCGTTTAGTCGGTATTCATTTCTTTAATCCTGTTGCAAAAATGTTACTGGTTGAGGTGGTACAAAGTGAACGAACCAGTCGTGTTGTATTTGAGAAAGCGCTTAACTTTGTGCGAAAAATTGATCGTTTACCATTACCGGTCAAGAGTAGCCCAGGCTTTTTAGTGAATCGTATTCTCATGCCCTATTTGCTTGAAAGTATGGAATTGATGAACGAAGGTATTCCAATGACTGTCATTGATAAAGCCATGACAAACTTCGGTATGCCGATGGGACCTATTACATTGGCAGATACAGTAGGACTAGATGTTTGCTTGTCTGTTGCCAACTATTTAGGGAATTATTTTAAAGCACCTATTCCACAACGATTGATTGATTTGGTTTCTCAACGAAAATTAGGTCGCAAAACAGGCGAAGGTTTTTATAAATATGATAAGCGTGGGAAACAAATTCGTAATGAAGAAAGTTATGATAAACCACTCGATTCGATTGCGAATCGGTTAGTATTGCGCATGCTTAATGAAGCATTTTCCTGCTTACGTGAAGGTGTTGTTCAAAACGGTGATTTGCTCGATGCGGGGATGATTTTTGGCACAGGCTTTGCTCCTTTTCGCGGTGGCCCCATTCATTATGCAAAATCGCAAGGGATACATGAATTGTATCAGCAATTTGTGAAACAGCAGCAAGCAAAGGGTGAGAAAGCGAATGCGCAGGTGTGGGAGGAGTCAGTCGCTTAGGCCGTATTTTAAAGCATAGGCCTGACTTAGGATGGGAAATTAATTTGATTCTAAGCAGGCCTTTAAAAGGCTTTTCTCCATTTAATATTGCATCCCATGCTGGCATGTTGTTCTTGGTTTACACTTTTTCCTATCAACAGATTATCTAGCGCCTGACATAAATCTTTTCCGGTGACAGGTTGAGAGTTGCCTGGTGTGGCATCATCAAATCGACCGCGATAAACGCAAGAAAGATTTTTATCGAAAATAAAAAAATCGGGTGTGCAGGTTGCATGGTAAGCTTTGGCAATGGTTTGCATTTCATCGTGCAAATAAGGAAAAGTATAATGGTGACGTTCTGCTTCTATACGCATATTTTCGGGGCTGTCATCAGGATATGTTTCCGCGTCATTTGCACAAATAGCAACAAAACTAATTCCTTTCGTTTGATAATGCCTAACAACGTCTACTAACTCAGGTTGTATGTGTTTAACATACGGGCAATGATTGCAGATAAACATCACAACGGTGGCTATTGATGAGTGCACATCTTCAAGTGATACTTGAAGATTGGTTCGCACATCCAACAAAGTAAAGGGAGGCGCTTTTGTTCCTAATGGGATCATGCTGGACAGTGTTTTAGCCATTCGTTATTCCTTCATCATTATTTCTTAGTGTTTTTCCGGAATGTCTCGCTAGGCTAGCCGGAAAAGCCTTTTGTTAGGGATTGTAATGTTACGTAGATACGGTATCCTTATCCATCTTTTTATTTTAGATTTGCTTGGTTCAATGGAGATGCCTGATGAAAAAGTTTGCTAAGAATAGAACCATTAAACAAGTATGTTTGCTGGGGTTAATGAGCTTATCAACTCAAGCAATGGCTTCAGGATTTCAATTATTAGATCAAGATGCGGTCAGTCTTGGAACAAATCACGCGGGTTATGCTGCATTGGCTAATGACGCGAGCATCGGATTTTATAATCCTGCTGGCATGATGCGAATCAAAAATCAGCAACTTATTTTAGCTGCGCTGGGTGTGATGACCGATGTGAAATTTACCGGCGATACGACCGTTAATACCATTGATGCCGGGAATACACAATTTCCAGTAACGGCACAAGGTGGAAATTTTAGTTTAATTCCCGCTTTGCATTACGTGGCGCCACTTTCGGATTGGGCTAGTTTTGGTTTCAGTATTAATTTGCCCTTTGGATTAAAAAATAATTACGGCAATGGCACCATGTTGCGTTATACCTCAACGCGCTCTTCAGCAACGGTGATTGACATCACTCCCAGTTTAGCTTTCCAACCGACCGAGAAAGGATCGATTGGTTTTGGTTTTGATATTCAACGTATGTATGGTGAATTTGATCAGGTTGGCACACTGGGTCCGGGCTTGGATACACCAAGTACCAATCAAGCAGACGGCACAGGTTACGGTTATCATTTGGGTGGACTTTATGAATTGACACCGACAGCGCGGATTGGAATCAGTTATCATTCACAAGTGGTGCATCATTTAAGTGGTAGTAGTAAATTTGTAGGACCATTAGCTAACTTGATGAACAATGGTCCAATTGTGTCAAATCGTGCAACCGTGAATGTGACGTTACCACCCTACACAGCGTTAAGTGGATATTATTTAATTAATCCTAAAGTAGCCGTGATGGGGAGCTTTATTTATACACAATGGACTACGCTGCAAAATTTAATTTTAAATCATATTGCGGGTGTCGATTTGATGGGCCCTACGACAGATATTCAAATTATTATTCCTCAAAAATTTCACAATACATGGAATTTTTCTCTCGGTGCTGACTATTACGTCACAGATCAAATTACCTTAAGGGGTGGTCTGGGTTACGATCAAACACCGGTAAGAAATGCTTATCGTAATGTTCAATTACCTGATAATGATCGATACAGTGTTGCTTTGGGAGGCCATTACCAGGCGAGCAAAACAGTTGGGCTTGATATTGGATGGAGTCATATTTTTATTGAACGTGCTAATCTGAATCCACCACCTCAAGCATTAGGCTCTCAAGTTGTGACAACAAATGGCAGCGTCACGGGTGGCGGTGATGTATTGGGTGGGCAAATTACTTGGGATTTTGTTTAGTTGATTTTAAACTTATCCGCCCGGTGTTAAAAGGGCGGATAAAAGAAGCTAATCAATACGATCTATTTTTTAGAATATAAATCTAAACCAATCCTTCCAACTCTTTTTCACCGGATCAACGGTAATATGAGTTGCGTCACCTGTAATGACGTAATGCTCTGTATCTAAATTAGTAAAATTCACAATGCCTTTATTTGCATCAACATTGGCAGTTCCTAACTCTTTCCCTGTGCAATCTTTCGATAAGAAAACATGCACTTCACAACTAGAACTAAACACACAGAAAAGGCTGAGAATGGAGGTTGATACAGAAACAGGAGCACCATGTGGTTTAACAATCCCAATATCACCCGCTTTGCTTGAACAAGGACTTGAATTAACAAAACCCGTTCCTGGAAAATCTGTGTTGTTAGTAATGTGAATATCAACGCCATGAACAGCAAAAGCGGAAGAAGATAACAGGGTTAATGCATTTAAGATCATCAAATTTTTGATACGCATTCAGATGCTCCGTGCTAAATAAATTTTAAAATTCCTATTTTATTCCAAAAAAATACAGATGATATTTCAATAAAATTAAAAAATTATCCGCTGATTAAAACAGTCGAAGTAGATTTATCATTCGTATAGGTTATTTGATAAGCGGGATTATTCATTGTGACAGATTCAATGCCTGTGTTGACATTCAATGTGACGGTCGCTACTTTAGGGCCGCTGCAATTTCTTGTTAAGTAAACATCTGCTTTGCAGTGAAGTTGGTTGGTGATGCAAGCCTTTTTAACAAGAAAATCTGAAATATCTTTCTCTTGTCCTGCCGGCGTGATGCCGCTGTCACCAAGAATAGTAGAACATACTCCGTTATTCATCACAGATGTTGAATCAAAGTGCGTATGATTAATCGTTTTCAAGCTAATCGCATGAGCAAAAGACATTCCACCTACGCTCATTATTAACAAAGTATTTAATAAAAGTTTTTTTCCTAACATGTGTTCTCCTTAAAAATATTTATTGAATAAAATTAGCTACGCAAATGCGCTGGTATGATCAGTTTGTCGCCCTCGCTAATAGAATCATTATCAACAAAATTCGTCAAACGCACGGTAGCAGCCGAAGTATGAAACTTACGAGCAATTTTTTCAACTGTATCACCGCGACGTACCATATAAATCGTATCGCCAGCTTCAAGTTTTTTTTGTTTTTTAGGTGTTGCATTTAAAGCGAGCGTGGGCGCATGAGTGGGGATGATGATTTGCTTCCCGGGAATTATTTTATTACTGCGATGAATCCCATTGGCAGTACGAAGTGATAACATTGAAGTATGAAAATGTTTAGCGATACTTTCTAGGGTATCTCTTGAACGAACCATGTAAATCGTATCGCCTGGTTGTAGCGTGTATTTTGTATGAATAGACGAAGCAATAGGAACAATATCTTGATTCATGCGTCTATCTGCTATCCATTTTGCTACATTTTTTTTATTGTTTTCGTAAGAGGCTAATTCATTTTTATTTTCTGATTCATTATTTTGATTGTTAGGAATTAAAAGATTCGTCCCTGGTCGTAAATTATTTTTACTGAGATAATTCATTTTTCGAATGTGCGAAGGTGTGGTGCTAAATTTTTTTGAAATAGAAGCCAGCGTATCTCCCGCTTTGACTTGGTAGTGTAACCAATACACGCGATGAGGATTGTAAGGTGATTGCGATAAATTTTCTGTAAATTGCTCTACATTTTCGATAGGTAAGACTATTTTATGTGGCCCCGTTGAAGGAGAAGATCGATTAAAACCCGAATTTAATTCCGACATTTTTTTGTAACTGATGCCAGCGAGAGAAGCCGCATATTTCAAATTAATTTGTTGGCCCAACTCAACTTGTGCAAGATAAGGTGCGTTACGAACCGGCGGAAAATAAATAGGGTATTGATCAGGTCGACTGATAATAATGGCTAATGCCAATAAACTGGGTACGTAATCTCGTGTTTCTTGTGCAATGGGAAGGGCCCAAAAATTGGTGTCTCTACCGTCGCGAATATTTTTTTTAATTGCCGAAAGAACATTACCTTCGCCCGTATTATAAGCCGCGATAGCCAGTAACCAGTTTCCTTCAAAAAAACTTTGCAAATAAGCAAGATAATTTAAAGCAGCGCGTGTTGAAACAATCACATCGCGTCGTCCATCGTACCAATTATTTTGCCTGACACCATAACCCGAAGCAGTGCCAGGCATTAGTTGCCAAATACCCGCAGCTCCGACAGGTGAACGATTGAAAGGATTGTAGCTACTTTCAATAATAGGAAGTAAAACTAATTCAGCAGGTAAATGACGCTTTTTGACTTGTTGTAAAATATAGTAAAGATAAGGTGCGGCACGCGATGCTGAGTGTAATAAAAAATCTTGGTTATTCATGAACCATGCGATTTTTTCTTGAACAGCAGGGGCGTTTTCATAATGAGGCAAGGTAAATTCTTCGCGAAGCACATCCCAAATATTATCGGCTGCTCGATAACGTGCAATATCATCAGCTAATCTTTGTTTTTGATCTGGTAGAAGATGAGTATTTTTTTGGTAAATCTGAATGCCTTCCACATTGGGTGCAGCTAGCAATGCGTTTCCCGCAAAAAATGAAAAGCCACTCCAGACACTGAGTATGATCAGCGTTTTATACCCAACGTATCGGTGGGCTCTTGGCTTTTTGCTGTGGTTAAATAAATTATTTTTCATTATTGCTCGTCGGGCTTCGCCCTCCAGCGGTTTGCTTGCGAACAATAATTTGTTTAACCACGGCAAAAAGTAGAGAGCCGATATTTTTTTTAACACGTACGGATATCCTCAGCAAATCAATTAAAAAAACAGTGGGGCAATTTGTGTACTATTCGTGTTAACGTTAGCGGAAATCGTGACTGATTAAATACTGTACGTCAACATTGGGTATGCTATAGTATCAAAATTAGTTGGGAGATGGAAAAACTTTGGCACACGGCTATCGAACCCTCCAACATTGGGATCGTTGGTTGGCGCAACATTTTTTAGGAAATAAACTTCTCGAGGCAGAGAAGCGCGTTTTTTCGCGCTTGTTGGAGAAACATTTTGGGAAACACGCCTTATTAGTGGGTGTACCACAACAAAGTAAATTATTACATGCAACGGTATTGCCCTGTCACTCTTTATTGACACCGCTTGTTAGTAGAGAGCCAGATGTTAATCTCATCGAAACCGATTTTCATGAACTACCCATCAGTACGGGGAGTGTTGATTTAGTTTTATTGCCGCATACATTAGAATTTGTTGATAATCCTCGTCAATTATTAGCAGAAGTATGTCGTGTCATTAAGCCGGAAGGGTTGGTTTTAATCAGTGGGTTTAATCCATATAGTTTCTGGGGAGTCAGAAAATTATTGGGAAAACATAAAGCCATTCCTTGGACACTTAATTTCATTCGTCCTCACAAAATTACAAATTGGCTTCGTTTGGCTGATTTTGTAATGGAAAAACAGATTTCTACTTTGCACCGACCACCGATTACTCGAGCATCTATTTATGAAAAATGTCATTTTATTGATTATATCGGTAAACATTGTTTTCCTAAGTTAGGCGGTATTTATATTTTAGCTGCAAGAGCAAAGGTTATTCCGCTAACACCTATCAGATTAAAATGGAAACAACAAATAAGTGGCGTTAGAATGCCAACCACGATTCCAGGTGGTATGGCACGATAAAGACTCCGGAAGAGATAGAAACATTTTCGTTTGTACAGCCTATAAACATTGATCTGAAGTATCTCTATGAAACACGTGAAAATATATACAGATGGTGCTTGTCGAGGAAATCCAGGCCCGGGAGGATGGGGCGTTTTGTTGCGATATGGTTCGCATGAGAAAAAAATATCGGGTGCAGAGGCTAATACGACCAATAACAGAATGGAATTAATGGCTGCTATACAAGCTTTAGCTGGTCTACGCGAAGCTTGTCAGATTGATCTTTACACGGATTCACAATATGTTCGTAAAGGTATTCTGGAATGGTTGCCTGATTGGAAACGACGTGGCTGGAAAAAAGCAGATAAAAAACCCGTGAAAAATGCTGATTTATGGCAGCAGCTTGATCAAGAAGCACATCGACATCACATCACGTGGCATTGGGTGAAGGGTCACAGCGGTCATTCTGAAAATGAATTAGTCGATTTAATTGCAAATCTTGCCATTGATGCGCTGATGAAAAAGTAAAGTCTCTTGACAGCAGACTTTAGTAGAGGATTTTTTATGACACATCGCCAAATTATCTTGGACACAGAAACGACCGGTATACGAGTTGAAGACGGTCATCGTCTCATTGAAATGGGTTGTTTAGAAATGATCAACCGTAAGTTGACAGGGAAATACTATCAATCTTATATCAATCATGATCGAGAAGTGGAAGCGGGTGCCTATGCCGTACACGGTATCAGTACCGAATTTTTGCGGGACAAACCCGTGTTTTCACAAATAGTAGATGATTTTCTGAAATTTATTTCCAATGCAGAACTCATTATTCATAATGCGCCTTTTGATTTGTCTTTCATCGATCATGAGCTTTCACTCACGCATCGACGCGGAAAAAAAATGTCGGATGATTGTCGTATCATTGATACACTGAAAATGGCAAGGCAATTACACATAGGTCAGCGTAATAGTTTGGATGCGTTATGCAAACGTTATAATATCGATAATTCAAAACGTGAATGGCATGGCGCATTATTGGATGCGAATTTATTAGCACGTGTGTATTTGGCGATGACGGGAGGGCAAGGCAATTTTTTTGATGCTTTGAATGAAACGCCTCTTAATCAGCAAAATGATGGAAACACTCCGGTGGTCTCTTTTGCTCGAAAATATCAATTAACGGTTTTAAAAGCGACACCAGAGGAAATGTTGGAGCATCGAAAATATCTTCAGTCCATGAGAAAACAAGATCAATCAACCTGGGAAGATGATACTCTAGACGATATTACAAAATAACGTTAATATTCGCTCCGTGTAATTCGGAATACCAAGGAGAGATGGCTGAGCGGTCGAAAGCGGCGGTCTTGAAAACCGTTGAGTCCTTGCGGGCTCCGGGGGTTCGAATCCCTCTCTCTCCGTATAATGACCATAGGGGACGGCCTTGATAAGAGTTTTATTGGTGGATGATCATGAATTAGTGCGAATGGGAATCAAGCGCTTACTTCAAGATGTACACGGATTTAAAGTCATTGGTGAAGCCAGTACAGGTGAGGAAGCTGTTCTACAAGCAAAAGAATTGATTCCTGATGTGGTTGTCATGGATGTTCATATGCCTGGCATCGGTGGCTTAGAAGCCACCCATAAAATGATCCGTCATAATCCAGATATTAAAATTCTTGCACTGACTGTTTATGAAGATGAACCTTATCCTTCTCGATTTTTACAAGCAGGAGCATCGGGGTATATTACAAAAGGCTGTCATCCAGAAGAAATGATACGTGCTATTCGCACCATTTGTTCGGGACAGCGGTATATTAGTCCCAACATTGCGCAACAAATTGCAATCAAACGATTTACCAAAGGCGAAGAATCACCGGTGGATTTATTGTCTGAACGTGAATTACAAATCATGTTGATGATTACCCAAGGCCAAAAAGTACAAGATATTTCAAAAAAGCTTTGCTTGAGTCCAAAAACAATTAATAGTTATCGTTATCGTATTTTTGATAAATTAAATATTAACAGTGATGTTGAATTAACATTAATGGCTATGCGACTTGGTATGATTGATGCAGCCAAGTTGGAGATGGATGACAAATAAGGCTCCCTGCTTTTTGCCGTTAAAACAAGCGAGCGAAAGAATGATGCATAATTTCAAATCCTTCTTGTCTCGTCTATCCCATCATCCCGGCGTTTATCAAATGCTAGGAGAAAATGGCGAAATATTATATGTTGGTAAAGCAAAAGATTTAAAAAAACGTGTCACGCATTATTTTAGTGAACGCCTCAAAGATCCTAAAACACTCTCCTTGGTTAAACAAATTAAAGATATCGATATTATTGTTACCCATACCGAAGCAGAAGCGGTGTTACTTGAATGTAATTTAATTAAAAAGCATCAGCCACGATATAATGTGTTATTGCGTGATGATAAAAGTTACCCTTATATTTTAATCACCCAGCATCCTTATCCGCGTATTGATATTTACCGTGGGCAACGAAAGAAAAATGGGTTTTATTTTGGGCCTTATCCAAGCGCACATGCGGTTAGGGAAACGATTAATTTATTGCAAAAAATATTTCGTCTGCGTACTTGTCGTGATCATTATTTTGATGCGCGAACACGTCCTTGTTTGCTATATCAAATTCAACGATGCACGGCTCCTTGTGTGAATCTTATTTCTAAAGAAAATTATGCGCATGATGTTTTGCTCGCCACCTTGTTTTTAGAAGGGAAAAGTCATCATGTTATCGAAGAATTACAAAAAAAGATGGAGCTGGCATCACAAGCGATGCAATTTGAAATAGCAGCGGATTATCGTGATCAAATTACCCGATTGCGTCAAATACAAGATCGACAATACGTCAGTGTTCCTGAAGGAAATGCAGATGTTATTGGGTTAGCAAAAACAGCGGGCATTATTTGTGTGACGCTTTTATCGATTCGTCATGGTCAAGTGATTGCTAGTCGATCTTACTTTCCTAAAGTACCCTCGCATGCGGAAGAAAATGAAATTCTTTCTGCTTTTTTAACACAACATTATTTTTCACATGCATCTCATATCGAAAGTATTCCAAAGCAAATTATTTTAAATAGCGACATAGATGACCGTGAATTGATTGAGCAAGTGTTGAGCGAGCAATCTCAGCATAGTGTGGTGATTAAACACGCGATACGCGGAGAAAAAAAGAAGTGGTTGGAAATGGCAACCAATAGCGCCAAGCAATCATTAAGCACGCATCTTTTTAATTTTATTAACCAAAAAGATCGCATGGTTGCCTTACAACAAGCCTTAGGATTAACGATGCCACCTCATCGCATCGAGTGTTTTGATATCAGTCATATGATGGGGGAGGCGACAGTTGCCTCTTGTGTGGTATTTGATAGCCATGGGGCACGCAAAAGCGATTATCGACGTTTTAACATTACGGATATTACACCTGGCGATGATATTGCGGCGATGCGACAAGCCATTCATCGTCGTTTCAAGCGTTTGCAGAAAGAAGCGGCTGTACTACCCGATATCGTCTTTATTGATGGGGGAGTGACGCAATTAAACACAGCCGAAGAAGTCATGAAAACGTTAAATATCTCGACAATTTTATTAATGGGTATTTCGAAAGGACCTGACCGCAAACCCGGTTATGAAACATTGCATCGAAAACATTACCCCCCACTTCATCTGCCACCCGATTCACTGGCATTGCATTTTATTCAGCAAATTCGCGATGAAGCGCATCGTTTTGCCATTACAGGGCATCGACAAAGACGCGATAAAGTTAGGCATACTTCTGTTTTAGAATCTATTCCTGGGATTGGTTCTAAACGCCGACGTGAATTATTGCGTTATTTTGGTGGTATTCAAGGTATTGCTCATGCTAGTCTTGATGAGTTGACAAAGGTTCCCGGTATTAGTCGTTCTACAGCAGAGAAAATTTTTGCAGCACTACATGATGCGACCTTATGATCAGATGTTTAATTGGCCGAATCTACTCACTTTAGTGCGGATTTCTGTCATTCCTCTCCTTGTTATTTTTTTCTACTTGCCGGTTTCATGGGCACATTTTGCAGCGGCTATTTTGTTTGCCATTGCTTCTATCACGGATTGGTTGGATGGTTATTTAGCACGATATCTTAAACAATCGACTAAATTAGGTGCTTTTCTTGATCCGGTGGCAGACAAATTAATGGTATCCATCGCCTTAGTTTTGATTGTGGCAGAACCTACGTTTCAATTTGTCAGTATTCCATCAACGGTGATGTATATTCCTGCTGCTGCGATTGCTATTCCTGCAGCTGTCATTGTCGCTCGTGAAATCATTGTGTCTGCTTTGCGCGAATGGATGGCGGAAATTGGCGAGCGATCGAGTGTTGCGGTTACCAGTCTTGCAAAATTTAAAACAGCGGTACAAATGCTTGCCTTAGTTGTTTTGCTTTACTGTGATGGGACAACCAGTGCGGCACTTATTTTTACTGGTTATATCTTACTGTATATTTCTGTGGTTCTAACCATTTGGTCTATGTTTGTTTATCTGAAAGCAGCATGGGTGCAATTAATGAGAGCAAGTTGATAATTGAGTGGTCACAAACAAAAGAGAATGATGCATATCAACGATGGTCAAAAGCAGAGAGCGAATTAATTAATCTTAAATTCATCACAAATTATTTCATAAATTGCTTGACTTACCATCGTGCCTAGATAGAATTAGCCGCAGTTAGGAAAGCTTGTCTGGTGCGATAAAAAAGCGGTTTTTCACTCATTTTAGTGAAAATAATTGCCTACTTTGAGCAAGACAAAGCCTCTTGCGGGAATAGCTCAGTTGGTAGAGCACAACCTTGCCAAGGTTGGGGTCGCGAG
>CAYTKY010000061.1:0-12962 GCA_964438435.1 uncultured Coxiellaceae bacterium
TTCTTTTATCTTGAAGTAGCTGCTTTGCAAAACAATATTCTTCACGATCCATTGCGAAGTCAAATGCAGTGTATCCATTTTCGTTCGCCTTAACATTTAAGTTAATATTAGGAATGCCTAATAAATATTGAAAAACATCTTTGCTTTTTCCAGTAATTGCAAACATAAGAAGCGTTTGATTATCACGATCTGTTTGATTAATTAATTCAATGTTTTTATCTATCCATTCTTTTATTAATTCAAAATCTTTAATGTTATCTTTAATACATCTCCATATTCCACTTTTTACAGAAACAGAGTTGAAATTTAAATCAAAATTTTTAGCTTTAAAAATATGCTCTTTCCCTGAAGAAATCAAAATATTTTCTATAGAGCGTTTTGTATTTTTATCATAGCATTTAATTAGTGAAGGATATTTATTTAGAAAGTTAACCAATGCGGATTCGTTATTTTTTTCTAAAATTTTTAAAAAAACATCCGAAATATTTTCATAGGTTGATTCAGGACTAAATGTAATAGAAATTCCATTCTTACTTGCTGCTTGAATCAATGATGCTTTATCTCCATCATTCAAAACAAAACTTGGTCCAAAGTTAATGCTTTCGACAATATTAGGGTCAAAAATATTAAATCGGGGCATCAATACCGTAAAAAGCTCATTTTCTTTCTTATAAGTGTTAGGAAGACTACCTTTGTTAATCAAATCAAGAAAAGAAAATAATTCATTTTCGCTCAGTTGATCAAGAAAAACATGGAAATAATTAATCGAACAAGGAACGTAACTATTTTTTTTGTTAAAAAAATAGTTATAAGGATTACCGGGACAAAAAAGTGAATTTAATTTTGCAATATCTTTAAATACAATAAAAGAATCTCCATAAGAATTATTTTCTGACGGATATGGTAATTCAGAATTAAAGACTAATAATTGGCCATATCTTGGACTAATGTGATTACTTGATAAAATATCGCTTTTTAATTTCGCCGGAAGATGCTGAAACAACCCTTCTTCCGTTGCCCTTCGATGAGCACAGTATCCCTGATGATTTTTTATATTGATACGATTATCTTTCTCCAAGTAATTTAATATTGAAAAATCATCTACTCCTGAAAACGATTCCAATCTAAATGACATTATGATGGAAGAGCATTTAGTAAATGCGTTTATTAATTCATCAATAATGCACATTGGGCTTTTCGGAATATTTTCTTTATTAGCATATTTTTTAACTTTAAAAAATAGCGACTTTATCGAAGATGTATCATTTTGATTTTTTTCGCTAGTCAATGAAACGATCTCAGACCAAGATTTTCTCGCATGGATAAGATTCTTTTGAGAGTCGGTAATAATATCACTCCCCTCACACACCCTACTTAAAGTTATAATCTCAAACATGTATGTCAAATAATTAGTATTACTTTGAAGTTTTCCCAAATCAATCAGATAAGCTTCATAAGAAGGATAAGAAGAAACTTCACCCCGCGAGGTGGTCTCCCGAATAAGATTTAATTTATTCTCAAAAGATTTTTTCACGAACTGCATTAATTTATCATTCGTTTCTTCTTTGAGGCTACTTATAAAACATAAAAAATATTCTTTTGCTTTATTATTTAATAATTTGCTTATTAGTTGAACACTGGTTTCATTTTTAATGAAATCAATAAATTTTCTATTAACCACGCCACTAACAAGTTCTTTTTTATGTAAATCAAAATTACAAGCAACTTGATCACCCATTGAAACACACAAATCAAAGATTTTATGAAAAATAAAATCCATTTCGATGAGCATATTTTTATTTTTTTTATCACCAACCCCTTTTATCAAATCCTCTCTTACATAAAATTTAGTTTCATTGGGATGAAATATTCGAATTAGGTCAGCACAATGTGCTGCAAAAATAAGGCAGCTTGCCCCATAAATATCAGCCATGTATCCTTCGTAATGTCCAAAAAATTTCTCCTCTCTATTAGGATATCTTAACATCTCCATCCAAAAATATTTATTTTTTGAAAATGAAATCCAAAAATCATTATTTGGCTCAGATTCTAATTTGCTTTCAATGAATACGTTAAAGTAATTAGCAGAGTTCTCTCTATATTGATCATACAAATTACCATTAGTTAAGCTATTCGCTTCACATTCTCGACCCGCCACATAAAAGGCCATCACAATTTGCAGATTCGTTACAAAATTCACGGTTGCTCTTTCAGAAGTACAATTTTTAAAAATAAATTCTTTTACTTCTTTTGTTCCAAATTTTAAATAAAATTTAACAATATCAATTGCAATGACCATTTTCCTTGAAGTATGGCACAACCCATGATTACTTCTATATGAAATTTTATGATTAGAAAATTCTCTTTCGTTAAATGATGGATAATTTCTGTGACATATATATTTATTCGTCTCATCAAGCGTTAATATCGGATGACTATTATCTTTTTGATTCTTATATTTCTTAGATAAGTAATTATTATAGACATAAACTAATGCTTCCCATGCTAATGGTTGTATTAGTGAAGTAAATAAATCGGCACTGGATAAGAAATAATGGATTTCATTCTCACTAATTTCTCTTTCTCGCGACACACTCATGAAAATACATCCAACCTATTGTTTTATATGTGTTTTTTGATTTCGTTTAAAACCCATTTTAACAGAACAAGCTTAAATAACCTTTAACATGAAAAAATAACCAAATTGCGCCGCTAAATATCCGATTGAATTTCACCTTGAAATAGGTCGTTGCGCCAAAATAAATCGTACCGAAACAAGAAGGTCGTTTACGATGGAGCAACTTAATATGAGCTTATATCTAAAAAATTTGAAACGGCGTTACTTCCAGACTATTCGGAAAAGAAAATTCACGTATAAGAAGAAAAATAAAAACACAAAACAACCTTTTAAGCAGAAAGAAAAATATTTTGCGCGAAAGAATTACTGACAATTTTCAAATTCCACATTCACCGCTGTTCGCAGCTTGAAGTATAACGGGCATATGTTTCATATTTATTGTGTTATTGATGTGTGTGTTGACTTCCAAACAGGCTGATTCCAAGGTCCTGTCACAGAATAATAATAATTTGTTACTTTCGACACTTGTGAACTCACCACTGTATTAACTGCTAAAGCAGCGAGTCCTACAACAGGACCGCCAACTAAGGTGGCAGCAATCGGCAAACCAGATGTGATGTAAGGCGTAACCGCTAACATAAAATCATAATCCTTATCTCTTAATCCAATACGGCCATTGATACTGACACTCGCAACAGGACCACTAAAACGTAGATTATTCGTAAAGGCACTGCCATTACGAAAAGCAAAATCACCTTTCACCGAATCAAAGCTATATCCTTTTTGAAAGACATCACTGAAATTAAGTGATAAGCGTCGCGGGATAGATTGCAAGCTGAAAATACTCAACATACGACCCAAATCCATTTTTGCACTATCTTGGCCAATATCAACAATACGTCCTGGTCCTAAATTCAATGAAGCTCGTCCATTTAAAACACCTAACGAAAGTTTATACGGTGCATCGTGCCAATTTAAATCAAAAATAACCGTGCCTTTACTTGAAATAAAATTATGAACATCAAATCCTAAACTATTTAAAAAATTACTGACGTTAGGAGAAATCGCATTACCTTGCAAATGAGTTGTCATTCCATTACGAAATTGTGTCCACTCGCCATCGGCTTGCAAATTAATCCATGATGAATTAATCGAAAAATTGGGAATGCTTAATCCCGATGAAATAGGCATCATCTTAAAGGTGACTCGACCTAAAAGCATATCGTTATATTGAACACGATTTGCAAAAAATGAAATAGCCGGTAATGATTTAACATCGACTACGATTTTCGATTTAGTTGATGAAGCTGAGTACAAATTTAATTTTTTAAATTGCGCATCAATTAAGCTATCGCTATTTAATTTAATTGGCACATTTAACTCACCCACTATCTCTGGACTTGAAATATCAACTTTCCAATTACTTTTTTCAGGAATGACTTCCAAATGCAAATTCGAAATAGTTTGCCCAAAAATAGCCAATACGTTGGTTTGAATATCAATACGACGTAACGACAGACCCGCAAAATGACTATTGCTATCGTTAGATTGATTTAAATAACCTTTGATTTTATCCCAATCCAATCGATCAAACACGCCCGTTAAATATAGACCTGACGTAGCCGGCCAATCCGCCTCACCACTCCCTAATTGCAAATGCGCACCTATTAGTTGATATTGATCATGTTGATGGTCGAGAATGAAAGCAGCACTTAAATCACCATAACTTAATTTCATTTTCAATGGTTGTTTTTCTTGAATAATCAAATCAACTGTTGCATTTTTAGCGTCCGTTGCTTGTTTAGAAAATTGATCAGGTAATTTCAACGTGACGCCCATTAAAGTTGATTGCAAATGCACATCAATAGGTGCCGTTTGTGAAAAATTAATTTGACCCGTAATATCCGTTGCACCCTGCGCAACACGTGAAAGCGGCAATTTTAACCATTTTTGTATGCTCGCCAAATTAAAATGGCCATTGAAATTTGCTTGCACGATTGATTCACGATTAGGTTTGTGTAACGTCGCCCACCCTAACTGGATGGGTGTCTGCAAAAAAAGGCCTGAAAGATGCGCGGCTGTTGTTGAATCTTCTGTGAATTGCACGTTGCCATTTAATCGGGTTAGCATTAAACGCCATAATTTGATTTCTAATTCATCATTATTTAAATTTAAAATTCCTTTCACTTGAACTTTTTCTGGATTACGAAGCGGAACAGTTAGCCCCAGGTCAAGTGTCATTGGGCCACGCATGTCAGTTTTTTTAAACATTTTACCAACATTTTTTTCCAACGGAGAATGATGAATAAACTTTAATGCTTCCACACAATCTGTTTCAATATCATTCGCTTGCACAGTCAACACGGCTGGTTGATCATCGCCCAAGTGAAGAATTTCACCGTGAACTTTTGTGAGAGGGATAGCTGATATCGATCCACTGGTAATATCGACTAACATTTGCTGGCCTGAAAAAACCAGCTGTCCATTTACTTTTTTCATTAAAGGCCAATCAGGCGCAAAACGAAAATCGATATCATTAATTAGACCTGAAATTAAAAATTTACCGTTTCCTTTTTCAAAAGGAAAATCGATTAATTGCCCTTTCAATTCGAGGTGCCCTGCTTTCACTTCGCCGGACAAAAATGCATTACTTAACCAGCTTGATAAATGGCTATCAAAAAAACGAAGAGGCAAATACGTTTTAATATGGCTTGCTTTAAATAAACTAAATGAACCATCTATATTTGCTGTTAATGGGGAATGAGACGAAATTAAAAATGATCCATTTAAATTCGCTGCCACATCTGGATTTAAAAGTTGTAGTGACGATGCTCGCAAAATCCATGTGTTATCTTGATTTTTCTCAAAATAAATATTTCCAGAAAGTTGATCGAAATAAAGAGGATTTTTGAAAATCGATGTATATTCAAAAGACGTTCGACTACTATTTAACTTTAAACTTCCTTGCGTACCATTCCAATTAATTGTACCTGAAATATGATTGAGTCCCGGAAAGCTTTTCCATGAAGACATACTAAATTGATTAACATGACTTTGAAATATAATCGGGTAACCATTATTCCATTCGGATGAAAATGGTTGAATAAATTTAACAACCATATTTTGCAAATTGCCTGTTGGTTTCAGATGACTTAAGATTTCCTGCGTGGAATGAGGTAGCAAATTGGGTGATGAAAATAAAAATGATTGAACATCTTTCAAGTCGACATAACCCAACTTGATCTCACTTGGAAGCAAACCACCTGTTGCATCAGGCATCAACGAAATATAAAAGTTTGTCATCGGCCAAAGACTGGATGGCAAATCCACTAACATTTCATTTCCAGCAATGATTTGTTTGTTCCCTTCACGCATCCAACCGATGCTTCCACTCAAACGATTAATCTGATGTGTGACATGATCGCTTGATAATAATGACAAGTCATACCCTTGAAATGCCGTTTGAATTTTTTGAAACGTATGTCGATCCCATATCGCCCATATTTTTGCGCTAGCAATGCCTTGCGTAATTTTCCAATCTTTCCATGAGTAATCTTTCAACCATTGAATCAATGAAAGACCTGAGACATAGACATAAATTTTTGCTTTGATTTTCGCAAGATCTATTTTTTCTCCTTCCCATTCAATCGCGAGTGTTAATTCTGTCGGAAGTGTTTGATGCAAAGTCGCTCGACCAAGAATAGTATGAGCTGATCCCGCATTTTCTAAACTTAAATCATGTAAGGTGATGACTTTGCGTTGACCTATATAAGGTGTGTAATTCACATTAATATCATGCAAAATTAAATGTGATGCTTGCGAAAACCATACCAACATATCTGAAAATGAAGCTTCTGTTTGATAAGGTTGATTATTAAAACCTCCTATTGCAGGAAATCCTTGTACTTTCATTTCACCGGTTGAAGTTTGATTAACATTAATATCAGCACCCGTGATCATCACGCCCGAGGGAACCCATTGACGCTCCCATAAACTTTGCGGAATCGAAAAAAAGATACTGACATTTTGAATCTGCACAAGAGGCTTTTGAGTTTCCTTCCCTAGCAAAGTAACTTGATTCAAACTGATTTCAGGCTGATAGCGATACCAAGAAATTTTCACTTGCTCAATTTTCACAGGAATATTAAGAACTTCGCTTGCCCATTTTTCAAACTCAGCGCGGTGCTGATTCAGCAAAGGGGTTGCAAGATGCGCCGAAACAACGAGTGTTGCAATAAAAATAATAAGAATAGCAAAAATATAAATTAGCTTTTTGCTAGCGGACATCAACGCCGATATAAAATAATTTTTCACGGCAAAATCCTCGGTGTCTATCCACAATAAGATCTAAGTTACTTTAAACCAACGACAAGCATCACGCATTAAAATAAAAAACCAAGGCCAAAGTAACATACTGGTTGCTGACGATAACCAATACAAATGGGTGTTAGGTAACTCACCAATGAATCCTTGTATACAATACAAAATAAATTGATAAAGTAAAAGAAAGGCTAATACGCTGACACCTTGTTGCAATAGAGGATACATTCGTAATCGAATATTCATCCTTGATACGAAATAAATAACGACAGTAAAAGCCAGTGCATGCTCACCTAATAACGTTCCATTTAATAAATCAACTGCCAATCCTGTTATCCAGGCAACACCAACGCCGACACGATAGGGTGTTGTGATAACCCAATAAATTAGCACCATTAAAACCCATGATGGACGTAACCAAACGGTCCAATCAGGCATCGGCAACAAAGCCAAGATGGATGCCATGACCAATGTAATGAATACAGCGAACCAATTATGCATTTCGTTGATACCAAACTAGTAAAACTTGACGACTACTATCTAAATGCGCGTCAGGTTGCAAATAAATGGTTGCAAAGGGGTGCGCAGGATCTGATTGAACTTCCAACACTTTACCAACAGGATAGCCTTCCGGATAGCGATCGCCTAATCCAGACGTCAGAAAAATATCGCCTACTCGAATATCGGCTGTTTTAGGGACATACATGAGACGCAATTTACCTGAGTAACCATCTCCTGTCGCAATAGCTCGCACACCATTCCGTACATTTTGCACGGATACTCCGCTGTGAGGGTCATTAATTAATAAAACGCGACTAGTAATAGGACCCACCTGAATGACCTGCCCCATCACCCCGGTGGCATCTAAAACAGGTTGCCCCACATATACACCATCACGAGTCCCTTTATTTAAAATCACTTGATGAACAAAAGGTTCAAAATTTACCGCTAATAATTCAGCAATTAATATTTTGTTTTTGATTTGCCTTGACGATTTTAATAATGCTTTCAAATATTCATTTTCAGATTCAATGGCAATTAAGCGTTGCAGTTGGGAACGCAGTAATAATTGATCCGCTTTTAACTTTAAATTTTCTTCGATTAAATCATTGTGGGTCGCAACAATACTTTTAATTGTATCAATCAATTGAGTTGGCAAATTCACAACATATTGCAACGGGGCAAGAGGCAAAGAAATGGCAGTACGAATAGATGAAAAATTATCCAGCCGCTTGTCCGCCACCATCATAGCGATGGCCGCAACAATGAGTACTATGGCACGTAAACCAGATTGAGATTCTTGAGTAAATATCGAACGAATAATATGTCTCCTGTATCACGAAACTCAATCCTTGAGTAACAGGATTTTTTCATCAGCAACATGTCATCACTTGTGTCATTCTGACCATAAAGAGAAATTTCTTCGCAGAGAAACTACTCTTTTAGCAAGAAATCAACCGTCGCAGAAGTGCCAATCATTTCTAACGCCTTACCACCACCACGCGCAACACAAGTGAGTGGTTCATCGGCGATAATGACAGGTAATCCTGTTTCTTCCATAAACAAGCGATCAATATTACGCAAGCATGCGCCACCACCGGTCAATACCATACCGCGTTCTGCAATATCGGCTGCTAATTCTGGTGGTGCTTGCTCTAAAGCTGCACGCACAGCGCCTAAAATACCGGATAAAGGCTCTTGCAACGCTTCTAAAATTTCGTTGCTGGTAATGGTAAAACTACGTGGCACCCCTTCAGCTAAATTACGACCTCTTACTTCCATTTGCAGCATTTGATTCGCCGGATAAGCTAAACCAATTTCATGCTTGATGCGTTCTGCTGTTGATTCACCAATCAAAATGCCATAATTACGTCGCACATAGCTCACAATGGATTCATCAAAACGATCGCCGCCGATTCGGACAGAGGCAGAATAAACGATGCCATTCAAAGAAATAATCGCAACTTCAGTTGTGCCGCCACCGATATCAACCACCATAGATCCACGCGCTTCTTCGACCGGCATTCCCGCACCCATTGCCGCAGCCATGGGTTCTTCGAGAAGAAAAACTTCTCTTGCGCCCGCACTAATTGCTGATTCTTTAATAGCACGTCGCTCGACTTGCGTTGAACCACAAGGCACCGAAACTAATACACGAGGACTGGGTCGTAAGAATCTGTTTTCATGCACTTTATGAATAAAATGCTGTAACATTTTTTCTGTGACATAAAAATCGGCGATTACGCCGTCTTTCATAGGGCGAATCGCGCAAATATTGCCCGGTGTACGACCTAACATCAACTTGGCTTCACTACCTACTGCAACAACATGCTTCTGCCCAGACGACCCTTCACTACCTTGACGGATAGCAACAACCGAAGGTTCATTGAGAATAATCCCTTTTCCTCGCACATAAATGAGCGTGTTGGCTGTCCCTAAATCAATGGACAGGTCGTTTGAAAAGATACCACGTAGCTTTTTAAGCATGGCAGAGAATTTCCTTTTTGAGTTTTGACTAAATAGCGATTTCAAAAACCAGGGTCAGATAACAATGAATATGACCCTGATTTTTAAAATTGCCACAGTTTCGCATTCTAATCAATTTAAATTCGAGACGCCACGAAATAATTAGACTCTCTGTTTTGCAATTGCTCTCAGGTTCCACCCTCCTGCATTTACTTGCAAAAAAATAGTTGGCACAGCCACATAAAAACAGAGAGTCTTTTATTATTCCAAATAAATTCGAAGTTTACTGAACGCTCATCCTTGCATTATAATGCCATCCCGATTCTAAACCCGTCATCATCAAATTTCGATTCAGGAGCTTTTCCATGTCTTCGCTGACGTCAGATGAGATAAAAAAGATTGCCTATCTTGCACGTTTAAATTTATCAGATAGTGACACTGTCCTTTATGGCAAACAATTGCCAACCATTTTAGATTTTATCGAACAAATGAATCAAACAGACACAGCCGGCATCGAACCTCTTGCTCATCCATTGGATTTATCTCAGCGTTTACGACCTGATGTCATTACTGAGCAAAATTTGCGAGAAAAATTCCAACATATCGCACCGCAAACAGAAGCAGGGCTTTATCTTGTTCCTAAAGTGATTGAAGAGGCATAAATACAATGCATCGAAAAACGATTGTCGAATTATCGAAAGACTTAAGCACTAAAAAAATTTCCAGTGTCGAATTAACACAACTTTTTCTTGCACGAATAAAACAATTTAATGAGAAACTGAATTGCTTTATTACCCTCACTGAGGAAGAAGCGTTAAAAGCTGCGGCAAAAGCTGATGAAAAATTAGCGGAAGGAAAATGCCATCCCCTCACAGGCATCCCCATTGCACAAAAAGATATTTTTTGCACGGATGGAATCAAAACAACTTGCGGCTCTAAAATGCTCAATAACTTTATTTCGCCTTACGATGCGACGGTTGTCGAAAATTTAAAAAAAGCCGATACGGTTTTATTAGGAAAAACAAACATGGATGAATTCGCGATGGGTTCATCGAATGAAACCAGTTTTTATGGCTCAGTGAAAAACCCCTGGAATCTTGATTACGTACCTGGTGGCTCGTCAGGCGGCTCAGCTGCCGCGATTGCAGCACATCTAGTCCCCGGCTCCACAGGAACCGATACCGGTGGCTCAATACGTCAACCTGCTGCTTTATGTGGAATTACGGGGCTAAAACCCACGTATGGTCGCATATCTCGTTACGGCATGATTGCCTTTGCTTCAAGCTTAGATCAAGGTGGACCCTTTGCAAAAACGGTAGAAGATGTTGCGTTATTGTTAAATGCAATGGCAGGTTTTGATGAGCGTGACTCAACCAGCGTGAATGAACCTGTTCCTGATTACACGGCGACCTTGAATGACCCTATCAACGGCTTGCGAATCGGATTACCTAAAGAATATTTCAGTCATGGCTTAGATAATGCCGTAGCAAAAGCGATTGAAACGGCTGTCAAAGAATATGAAAAATTAGGCGCAATCATTGAAGAGATTAGTTTGCCGAACACAGCCCTTTCTGTCCCCGCCTATTATGTTATTGCTCCTGCAGAATGTTCTTCTAATCTAGCACGCTATGACGGCGTACGTTATGGCTATCGTTGTGAAGATGCAAAAGATTTGCAAGATTTATATCAACGTTCACGCAGCGAGGGCTTTGGTAATGAAGTAAAACGCCGCATTATGGTCGGCACTTACGTTTTATCGGCAGGTTATTATGATGCCTACTATATCAAAGCACAAAAAGTGCGTCGTTTAATTCGCGATGATTTTGTTTCTGCATTCAAAAAAGTTGATGTGATTTTATCACCAACCACACCGACGCCTGCTTTTAAAATCGGTGAAAAAACAAATGATCCAATCAGCATGTATCTTTCAGATATTTACACCATTGCTGTTAATTTAGCAGGATTACCTGGCATCTCCGTACCAACCGGATTCGTGAACAATTTACCGATTGGCATGCAATTGATTGGTCATTTATTTGATGAAGCAAAATTATTAAATGTCGCACACTGGTATCAAAAGGTAACTGGTTGGCATCAACAATTTCCAGAGGGGTTCTAATATGGAATGGGAAGTCGTTATTGGTCTTGAAGTCCACGCACAATTAGCCACCAAAAGTAAAATTTTCTCTGGTGCTTCTACTTTATTTGGCGCGGAGCCTAATACGCAGGCATGTAATATTGATTTAGGTTTGCCAGGTGTGTTGCCTGTTCTCAATAAAGAAGCCGTTGAAATGGCGATTAAATTTGGCCTGGGCGCAAATGCGGAAATTTCATCAAAATCTGTTTTCGCTCGTAAAAATTATTTTTATCCTGACTTACCGAAAGGCTATCAAATCAGCCAATATGAATTACCCATTATTGGTCGGGGTTACGCCGATATTTTATTAGACGATGGCTCAACAAAACGCATTCATATTACACGAGCACATTTGGAAGAAGATGCAGGCAAATCTTTACATGAAGATTTTCATGGGTTAAGTGGAATTGATTTGAATCGCGCTGGCACGCCTTTACTTGAAATTGTTTCTGAACCTGACATGCGTTCTGCAAAAGAAGCCGTTGCTTATTTGAAAACGTTGCATTCACTCGTACGTTATTTAGAAATTTGCGATGGCAATATGCAAGAAGGTTCTTTTCGCTGTGATGCGAATGTGTCTATTCGTCCTGTCGGCGAAACAAAATTAGGAACACGAACCGAATTAAAAAATATCAATTCATTTCGATTTGTTGAGCGAGCAATAAATTATGAAATTGAACGTCAGATACAGGTTTTAGAAAGTGGCGGTAAAATTGTCCAAGAAACACGTTTGTATGATCCAAATAAAAATGAAACACGCTCCATGCGTAGCAAAGAAGAAGCGAATGATTATCGATATTTCCCAGACCCTGATTTATTGCCTGTTGTTGTCACGCAAGAATTAATTGAAAAAATTCGCCTAGGCATGCCTGAATTGCCGCAACATAAACGTGAACGCTTTATCGAACAATATGGATTAAGTGCTTATGATGCCAGTATTTTAGTTAGCAGCAAAGAAATGGCGCTTTATTATGAAGAGGTTGTTAAAGAATCGAAAAATCAGCCTAAATTAGCTGCGAACTGGTTGATCAGCGAATTGTTAGGCGCACTGAACAAAGCCGGGTTGGATATCACTGAAAGCCCTATTTCATCAAAACAATTAGGAAAATTAATTTCCCGCATTGCAGATAATACTATCTCAGGAAAAATCGCCAAAACCATTTTCGAAGCATTGTGGAACCAAGAGGGTGATGTTGATGAAATCATCGAAAAACGCGGGTTAAAACAAGTAACGGATTTAGGTGCGATTGAAAAATTAATCGATGAAATTATCGCAGCACATCCACAACATGTTGCGGATTATCGAGCTGGAAAAGAAAAATTATTTGGGTTTTTTGTTGGACAAGCAATGAAATTGTCGGGAGGAAAGTTGAATCCACAGCAGTTAAACGAGATGTTGAAAAAGAAGTTGACTGCTTTCCTCTAGGTATAGTAGCCGACTAGAATATCCCTATGACCCCC
>CAYTKY010000062.1:0-12719 GCA_964438435.1 uncultured Coxiellaceae bacterium
CTATCGTTCCAACATTCACGTGTGGCTTCGATCGCTCAAATACTTGCTTGCTCATATCTATTCCTCTTTAACAAATCTGGAAATTTATTTCGTGCTTTTATCAACAATCTGTTCTGCTATATTCGCTGGCACTTCATTGTATTTAGCGAACTCCATTGAATAAGTTGCTCGGCCTTGAGTCATCGATCTTAAATCAGTGGCATAACCAAACATTTCAGATAACGGAACCTCGGCATGAATCAACTTGCCTGATGGTGAATCATCAATACCCTGCAAAATACCTCTACGACGATTAAGATCACCCATCACATCGCCCATAAAATCTTCCGGCGTTACAGCTTCAACTTTCATGATCGGTTCTAAAATAACAGGTTTCGCTTTTCTAGCACCCTCTTTGAAAGCCATCGACCCTGCGATTTTAAACGCCATTTCGCTTGAATCGACATCATGATACGAACCATCATATAAAGTAACTTTCACATCAACGACGGGATAACCAGCAATAACACCATTCTGCAATTGCTCTTGAATGCCTTTATCGACAGCAGGAATATACTCTCTTGGAATCACGCCGCCAACAATCGCATTAATAAATTCATACCCTTTACCCGCTTCTTGTGGCTCAATCTTAATCCAAACGTGTCCATATTGACCGCGTCCACCAGATTGACGAACATACTTTCCTTCTTGCTCAATGGCATTACGAATTGTTTCGCGATAAGCAACTTGCGGTTTACCCACATTCGCTTCGACACTAAATTCACGCTTCATGCGATCAACAAGAATCTCAAGATGCAACTCACCCATTCCGGAAATAATCGTTTGACCTGATTCTTCATCGGTGTGAACGCGGAATGAAGGATCTTCCTGCGCCAATTTACCACGCGCAATCCCCATTTTTTCTTGATCTGCCTTCGTCTTCGGCTCAACTGCAACATGAATAACCGGGTCAGGAAACACCATCCTTTCCAAAATAATGACATTATTTTCATCGCACAAGGTATCGCCAGTCGTCACTTGCTTCAAACCCACGGCAGCAGCAATGTCACCAGCAAACACTTCTTTAATTTCTGTGCGCTCATTTGCATGCATTTGCAATAAACGACCAATTCGCTCTTCTCGATCTTTAATTGGGTTATAAATCGTGTCACCCGAACGCAAAACACCGGAATAAACACGAAAATAAGTGAGCGTTCCAACATAAGGATCTGTTGCGATTTTAAAAGCCAAAGCAGAAAATGGCTCTTTATCTGACGGTTTCCTTTCTGCGGGTGTTTCCGCCGCATCATCTAAGTGACCCCTAACAGCAGGCACGTCGACAGGAGAAGGAAGATATTCGATAACAGCATCTAACATTGCTTGCACGCCTTTATTTTTAAAAGCTGAGCCACACAACATTAGAATAATTTCATTATTCAAAGTTCGCGCACGTAACCCTTTTTTAATTTCAGCTACTGATAAATCACCTGTTTCAAGATATTTGGTCATCAACTCTTCGGATGCCTCAGCTGCAGCTTCAAGCATTTGCTCCCGATATTTTTTGCATTCTTCTAATATATTCGATGGAATATCGCGCTCTTCGAATGTATTGCCTTGGGTTGTTTCATCCCAATAAATTGCTTTCATTTTAACAAGGTCAACAACCCCTTCGAATTTATCTTCCGATCCGATAGGATATTGAATCGTAACAGGAAACGCTCCCAACTTGGTTCGCACTTGATCAACAACGCGAAAATAATTAGCGCCAATCCTATCCATTTTATTAACAAAACCTAATCTTGGCACTCCATAACGATTTGCCTGTCGCCACACTGTTTCTGTTTGCGGCTCAACACCACCTACTGCACACAATACTGCGCAAGCGCCATCAAGCACCCGCAAAGAACGTTCTACTTCAATTGTAAAATCAACATGCCCAGGTGTATCAATGATATTAATACGATGCTGCGGAAACTGCTTCGCCATACCATACCAATAGCACGTAGTCGCTGCTGAAGTAATCGTAATACCGCGCTCTTGTTCTTGCTCCATCCAATCCATCGTGGCCGTGCCTTCATGAACCTCGCCTAACTTATAAGACACGCCTGTATAGTAAAGAATACGTTCTGTTGTTGTTGTTTTACCTGCATCAATATGGGCCATAATGCCTATATTGCGATAACGATCAATCGGTGTTACTCGGTCCACAATTCACCTCTACCAACGATAATGTGCAAATGCTTGATTTGCTTTTGCCATACGATGTACATCTTCACGCGTTTTCATTGACGCGCCACGACCCAAATAAGCGTCATACAATTCAGCTGCCAAACGTAACGCCATTGTTTTTTCTGATCGACCTTTCGCTGCTTGCACAACCCAGCGCATGGCTAGCGCAACGCCACGATCCGCAGCTACTTCAATAGGAACTTGATAAGTAGCACCACCTACGCGACGAGACTTCACTTCGATAGTCGGCGCCACATTTGTCAACGCTTTGTGAAGTGATTCTAGTGCTTCCTCTTGAGTATGGCCCTTGCCTTTAGAAGTGCTAGAACTACCCGCCTTACCACCATGACCACCCCTATCATCTTCATCTTTACCACCCTTACTAGAAGATTCTTTTTTAAGACGATCGGTTAGCATGTCTAATGCATTGTAGACAATCTTTTCTGCAATAGATTTTTTACCTGCGCGCATCACCACATTAATAAACTTTGCGATTTCATCGCTACCGTAAAGCGGATCAGGTAAAACTTCTCGCTTGATTGCTGCTTTTCTTCTTGGCATTGCTCTATCCTACTCAATTGATATCTAAATTGATTTTATCTATTTAATTTTTCGTCTCAGCTGCTTTATTGCTTCGGTCGTTTTGCACCATACTTCGAACGACTTTGACGTCTATTATTAACACCCGCTGTATCCAAGCTACCTCTCACAATATGATACCGAACACCTGGCAAATCCTTTACACGACCGCCACGAATCAATACCACAGAGTGTTCTTGCAGGTTGTGGCCTTCACCACCAATATATGCGGTGACTTCATAGCCATTAGTTAAACGAACACGCGCTACTTTACGTAAAGCCGAGTTTGGTTTCTTCGGTGTAGTCGTATAAACGCGCGTACACACACCCCGTCTTTGTGGGCATTTTACTAAAGCAGGCACCTTCGTTTTAAATACTTTCGGTGCTCGACCACTTCTTACTAGCTGATTAATCGTTGGCATTTAATCTTCCCCAACCCTAAAATTCGTTATTTATTCAACATTTAACGCATCATAAACGCGCACACTACCGTTCGTCGCTCTTCTAGCAACATCTCAAGCATATTTCACACAGGAGAGGCGCGATTCTAAAAAAGCTTGACCTTTTATGTCAAGGACTTATTTTACTTTTTCTGCATCAACACTATTTCCCATGGATCCATTTACCGGCCCACGACGATCTAGATGATAGGCTAACCCTGTTCCTGCTGGGATTAACCGCCCAACAATCACGTTTTCCTTCAAGCCTCGTAATTCATCCAGTTTTCCACTTACAGCCGCTTCCGTTAACACACGCGTTGTTTCTTGGAATGAGGCAGCAGAAATAAAGGATTCTGTTGAAAGCGATGCTTTCGTGATGCCCAGCAACATCGGCTCGAGACGAGCAGGAATTTTTCCTGCTTTCGTTAAGCGATGATTTTCTTCACGCAACACGCTACTTTCAACTTGCTCACCTTTAATGAAAGTCGTATCGCCTGGATCGGCAATAATGGCTTTGCGTAGCATCTGACGAATGATGACTTCAATATGCTTATCGTTAATCTTCACACCTTGCAACCGATAGACATCTTGAATTTCATTCACTAAATAATTAGCTAATGCATTCACGCCTAACAAGCGCAAGACATCATGTGGATTCAAAGCTCCCTCCACCATAACCTCACCTCGCTCGACATGCTCTCCTTCAAACACATTGATATGACGCCATTTCGGAATAAGCTCTTCATGTACTTCGCCAGAGGTTGAAGTAATCATCAGGCGGCGCTTGCCCTTTGTTTCTTTACCAAAGCTAACAATGCCTGAAATTTCAGCCAATACAGCGGAATCCTTCGGACGACGCGCTTCGAAAAGATCGGCGACACGAGGCAAACCACCGGTGATATCACGCGTCTTTGACGTTTCTTGTGGGATACGTGCAAGCACATCCCCTACTTTTACTTTCGCACCATCTTCAAAATTTACAATAGCATCGGCTGGTAAAAAATATTGAGCAACTAAATTCGTTCCTGCTAAATACAAATCTTCACCTTGATCGTCGACCAACTTAATCATCGGCTTCAATTCTTTACCGCTAGAACCACGTTGTTTCTGATCCGTGACAACAATACTCGTCAATCCAGTCAATTCATCAGTTTGACGATGCATCGTGATGCCATCGATCAAATCAACATATTTAATATTACCCGCAACTTCAGTCACAACAGGATGGCTATGAGGGTCCCAATTTGCAACAACTTGTCCCGCATCGGCCTTTGATCCATCCTTCACGCTCAATTCTGCACCATAAGGAATGCGATAACGTTCACGTTCACGACCATGATCATCTTGCACCGCTAACGTCCCCGAACGAGAAACAACAATAAATTTCCCATTCTGACGTTCAATTAATTTAACGTTGTGTAATTTAACTTTACCAGGGAATTTCACTTGCACATTATTGACAGCAGTTGTACGCGATGCAGCACCACCGATGTGGAAGGTTCTCATTGTTAACTGTGTGCCTGGCTCACCAATTGATTGTGCCGCGATCACACCAACGGCCTCACCAATATTAACACGATGTCCACGCGCCAAATCACGACCATAGCAAGCAGAACAAATACCAAACTGTGATTCACAACTAATCGGTGTACGCACGTATACTTGATCAATCGTGACGTCTTCTAATTTTTTAATCCAATTTTCATCAAGCAATGTCCCTTGTGGAATAATGACATCATTCGATTTTGGATCATAAATATCCTGGACAGTAACACGACCTAAAACACGCTCATGTAAAGGCTCAACAACATCGCCACCTTCAATCAATGGAGTCACAATAATGCCTTGCGTAGTGCCACAATCTTCTTCTGTGATCACAAGATCTTGCGCCACATCAACTAATCGTCGTGTCAGATAACCCGAGTTCGCTGTTTTTAATGCTGTATCCGCCAAACCCTTACGCGCACCGTGAGTAGAAATAAAGTACTGCAACACGTTTAAGCCTTCACGAAAATTTGCCGTGATAGGCGTTTCAATAATCGTGCCATCCGGTTTTGTCATCAAACCACGCATACCCGCCAACTGACGAATCTGAGCAGCAGAACCTCTTGCACCTGAATCTGCCATCATGTAGATGGAGTTAAATGATTCTTGCTTAACTTTATGACCTTCTTTATCTTTCACTATATCGCTTGAAAGATCTTCCATCATCGCTTGAGCAACTAAATCATTTGTACGCGACCAAATATCGACAACTTTATTGTACCGTTCGCCTTGCGTTACGAGACCAGATGAAAATTGTGCTTGAATTTTTCGCACTTCATCTTCAGCTTGTTCGATAATATCCGTCTTCTTTTTTGGAACGACTAAGTCATTCACACCAATGGATAAACCAGATCGGGTTGCATAACCAAATCCGGCATACATCAAATGATCTGCAAAAATAACGGTTGCTTTCAATCCAACTTGACGATATGAAGCATCAATCAAACTAGAAATAGTTTTTTTATTCATCGTGCAATTAACTAAGTCGAATGACAATCCTTTTGGTAACAATTCAGATAAAATAGCACGTCCAACCGTTGTCTCAACAAACCGAATCTTTTCTTTGAAATCCCCGGTTTCTTCATCAAAAGGATATTCCTTAACTCGCGCACGAACTTTTGCATGTAAATCAACAACACCATTTTCATATGCACGATGAACTTCTTCGACATCTGCAAAAATCATCCCTTCACCACGCGCGTTGATACGTGATCGAGTCAAATAATAAAGGCCCAACACAACATCTTGTGTTGGTACAATAATCGGCTCGCCATTCGCAGGTGACAAAACATTATTGGTTGACATCATGAGCGAACGCGCTTCCAATTGCGATTCGAGTGACAGTGGCACATGCACAGCCATTTGGTCACCGTCAAAGTCCGCGTTATATGCCGTACAAACCAATGGATGAAGCTGAATAGCTTTACCTTCAATCAAAGCAGGTTCAAACGCTTGAATACCCAAACGATGTAAAGTCGGTGCACGATTTAACATGACCGGATGTTCGCGTATCACTTCTTCTAAAACATCCCATACTTCTGGTTCTTCACGTTCCACCATTTTTTTGGCTGCTTTAATCGTAGAAGCCAAACCCAATAATTGTAACCGGCTATAAATAAATGGCTTGAATAATTCCAATGCCATTTTCTTCGGCAATCCACACTGATGCAAACGTAACGCAGGACCCACAACAATCACAGAACGGCCAGAATAATCAACACGTTTACCTAATAAGTTTTGACGGAATCGCCCCTGTTTACCTTTGATCATATCTGCCAATGATTTCAGCGGACGTTTATTGGAGCCTGTAATGGCACGCCCACGACGGCCATTATCTAGCAATGCATCGACTGATTCTTGCAACATGCGTTTTTCATTACGCACAATAATATCGGGTGCATTCAGATCAAGTAATCGTTTCAAACGGTTGTTTCGATTAATCACACGGCGATAAAGATCATTTAAATCCGATGTTGCAAATCGACCGCCATCTAATGGTACTAATGGACGTAAATCTGGCGGTAAGACTGGTAAAACAGTGAGAATCATCCACTCAGGTTTATTGCCGGAAGATAAAAATGCTTCCATTAACTTTAATCGTTTTGATAATTTTTTATGTCTCGCTTCAGAAGATGTTCTTGTCAATTCTTCCCGAATACGTGGCACTTCTACTTCAAGATCGATACCACGTAATAATTCTTGAATAGCATCTGCACCCATTCTTGCTTCGAATTCATCGCCGTATTCTTCGATTGCATCATAATAAGCTTCTTCAGAAAGCAGCTGGCCCTTCTCTAATTGCGTCATACCAGGATCAATGACAACATAAGCCTCAAAATAAAGAACACGTTCAAGATCACGCAATGTCATATCCAACATTAAACCAATACGTGATGGTAATGAACGAAGAAACCAGATATGCGCAACAGGACAAGCTAGCTCAATATGCCCCATACGCTCACGACGAACACGCGACAAAGTCACTTCAACACCGCATTTTTCGCAAACAACGCCACGATGCTTTAAGCGTTTATATTTACCACAAAGGCATTCATAATCTTTAATAGGACCAAAAATTTTCGCGCAAAACAAACCATCTCTTTCTGGTTTAAAGGTGCGATAATTAATAGTTTCAGGTTTTTTCACTTCACCAAATGACCATGAACGAACCATGTCAGGAGAAGCCAAGCCAATACGAATAAGGTCAAACTCTTGTGGCTGACTTTGCTGCTTAACCAGATTCAGTAAATCTTTCAAGGTAAACCCCCTCTATGCCATAACGCTAATATGAATGAGTAATCTATTAATTTAAATTAAATGTTTTCCGCCATGCGCATTATTCAAACTCAATATTAATTGCCAATGAACGAATTTCTTTAATAAGCACATTAAATGCTTCTGGCATGCTGGATTCCATATAATGTTCACTATCGACGATGTTTTTATACATCTTAGTACGACCAGACACATCGTCTGATTTTACCGTCAGCATTTCTTGCAGCGTGTAAGCAGCACCATAAGCTTCAAGCGCCCAGACTTCCATTTCACCAAATCGTTGACCACCAAATTGCGCTTTACCACCTAACGGTTGCTGTGTCACCAAACTATATGAACCCGTTGAACGCGCATGCATTTTGTCATCAACTAAGTGGTTTAATTTCATCATATACATATAACCGACCGTAACAGGACGATCAAATGCGATGCCTGTACGACCATCATGAAGAATCGCTTGCCCTGTTTCAGGAAGATCCGCTAACTTCAACATGGTTTTAATTTCTTCTTCTGTTGCACCATCAAATACAGGTGTTGCGAATGGAACACCTTCTTTTAAATTGTTCGCTAACGTCAACAATTCATCGTCATTTAAACTCGACAATCCTTCTCTATGTTTGCCGACGCTGTAAATGGAATTGAGAAATTGTCGAATATTTTTATTCGATTGATGCGCTTCAACCATCTTACCAATTTTACGACCGAGCTCTTTCGATGCCCAACCTAAATGAGTCTCGAGCACTTGCCCAACATTCATACGAGAAGGAACACCCAAAGGATTCAAAACAACATCAACAGGCGTACCATCTGTTAAATAAGGCATATCTTCGACTGGCACAATCATTGAAATGACGCCCTTGTTTCCATGTCGTCCTGCCATTTTATCGCCAGGCTGAACGCGTCGTTTAACTGCCAAATACACCTTAACAATCTTTAATACCCCCGGAGCCAAATCATCACTTTGTGTGATTTTTTGACGCTTAGCTTCATAAGCTTTTTCAAAATCCAAACGAATTTTCTTCAATTGCTTGGCTGCTGTCTCTAGTTGCTTACTTGCTGCCGTATCTTTGAGATGAATTTCAAACCATTTTTCACGTGGTAATTCAGTCAAATAAGATTTAGTAATTTTGGTTCCTTTCTTTAATTTATTAGGACCACCTTCCGCTGTTCGATTTAATAATAATTTTTCAATACGTGAAAACACATCGTTTTCTTTGATACGCATTTCATCACTTAAATCTTGTTTCGCTTTTGCAAGCTCACTCTTTTCAATTTCAAGAACGCGCGTATCTTTTTTCACACCTTCACGTGTAAATACTTGCACATCGATGACGGTTCCTTCCATGCCTGTTGGTACACGCAAAGAAGTATCTTTTACATCGGATGCTTTCTCGCCAAAAATTGCACGCAATAATTTTTCTTCGGGTGTTAATTGTGTTTCACCCTTAGGTGTCACTTTCCCAACTAAAATATCGCCTGAATTAACTTCAGCACCAATATAGACAATGCCGCATTCATCTAATTTTGAAAGCGCACTTTCACTGACATTAGGTATATCACCTGAAATTTCTTCTGGTCCTAACTTCGTATCACGCGCAACACAAGTTAACTCTTCGATATGGATACTAGTAAAGCGATCTTCTTGCACAACCCGTTCAGAAATTAAAATAGAATCTTCAAAGTTATAACCATTCCAAGGCATAAACGCGACCAATAGGTTTTGTCCCAACGCTAACTCACCGGTGTCAGTAGATTGACCATCCGCCAACACATCATGCTTAGCAATCACATCACCTTTTTCTACTAAAGGTCGTTGATTGATACACGTATCCTGATTTGTTCTCGTGTACTTTGTCAGGCCGTAAATATCAACACCCGTACTACCTGGCTCTGCTTCTTCATCATTTGCACGAACCACGATACGTGATGCATCAACATAATCAATAACACCACCACGCTTCGCGACAACCGTCACACCAGAATCTTTTGCAACCAAATGCTCAATGCCTGTTCCAACCAGTGGCTTTTCTGTTTTCAATGTGGGAACAGCTTGACGTTGCATATTGGATCCCATCAACGCACGGTTCGCATCGTCATGTTCTAAAAATGGAATCAGTGCAGCAGCCACTGATACAATCTGCTTGGGCGACACATCCATGAACTCCACACGATCAGATGTCGAAAAAGTAAATTCGTTTTTATGCCGGACAGGTACCAAGGTATCCGTCAATTTTCTTTTTTCATCAACTGTTGCATTCGCCTGGGCAATAACATAATCGCCTTCTTCAATTGCTGAAAGGTAAACAACATCATCAGTCACCTTGCCATTGATTACTTTTCGATACGGAGTTTCTAAAAAACCATATTCATTAGTGCGCGCATACACAGCCAGTGAATTAATCAACCCAATGTTTGGACCTTCTGGTGTTTCAATCGGACAAACACGGCCATAGTGTGTAGGATGCACGTCACGCACTTCAAATCCTGCACGCTCTCTTGATAAACCGCCTGGGCCTAAAGCAGAAACACGACGCTTGTGTGTAATTTCTGACAACGGATTGTTTTGATCCATAAACTGTGAAAGTTGACTAGAACCAAAAAATTCTTTGATCGCCGCTGAAATCGGTTTTGCATTAATAATATCTTGCGGCATCGTATTTTCAATATCAGGTAAACTCAACCGCTCCTTAACCGCACGCTCAACACGAACTAAACCAATACGAAATTGATTTTCGGTCATCTCACCAACACACCGCACACGGCGATTACCTAAATGATCGATATCATCAATGACATCTTCGCCATTACGAATTCGAATCAGTGCTTTTAATACATCAACGATATCTTCTTTCGATAATACCCCTGGACCTATAATTTCTTTTCGACCAACACGACGATTTAATTTCATACGACCCACATCAGATAGGTCGTAACGCTCAGGTGTAAAAAATAAATTTTTAAATAAAGCTTCCGCAGCTTCTTTGGTTGGAGGTTCCCCAGGGCGCATCATGCGGTAAATTTCAACTAGCGCTTCTTGCGCATTGACAGTTGGATCAACACGTAAGGTATCAGAAATATAAGGGCCGCGATCGATATCATTTACATACAATGTTTCAAAGCGCTTAATACCCGATCCGATGATTTGTTTTAATATATCGCCCGTGATAATGTCATTCGCATTGCCCAACACTTCACCCGTTTCCGGATGAACAATTGTTTTTGCTAATACTTTCCCTAACACATAGTCAGGCGGAACTTCTAGATTCTTAATATCTGCTTTTTCTAATTGTGCAATATGCCGAGCTGTAATACGACGACCTTTTTCAACAATCACTTTCCCTGCTTTTTTGACTTCAAATGAAGCAATCTCACCACGCAAGCGTTCTGAAACGAGATGATAAATAATTTTACCATCATGAACATCAAATACATTATTTTCAAAAAACGTACTCAATATTTCTTCAACAGACATGCCTAATGCCCGCAAAATGATTGTCGCTGGTAATTTGCGGCGACGATCAATACGCGCATGCATGCAATCTTTCGGATCAAATTCAAAATCTAACCACGAACCACGATAAGGAATAACACGTGCAGAAAATAATAACTTACCAGAAGAATGTGTTTTACCTTTATCATGTTCATAGAAAACACCTGGTGAACGATGCAACTGCGACACAACTACACGCTCTGTGCCATTAATCACAAAAGTACCATGCTCAGTCATTAATGGGACTTCACCCATATAAACTTCTTGCTCTTTAACGTCTTTAATAACTTTTGTGACACCCGCTTCCGCTTCACGATCATAATGTACTAATCGTAATTTCACCCGCAAAGGCGCCGCATATGTAAGGCCACGCATTTTACATTCTTTGACATCAAATATAGGCTCACCCAACCGATAACTAACATATTCTAAAGCGGCATAACCAGATAAGCTAACAATCGGAAATACAGAAGCAAATACGCCGTGTAATCCACCTGCACCCAATCGACCAGATGCACCATCCGCTTCTAAGAATTCGCGATAAGAATCTCGTTGAATCGCGAGTAATGAAGGGACATCAATTGCGCTTAAAAGTTTGCCGAAATTTTTACGAATCCGTTTTTTCTCAGTATATGAGTAGGTTGAACCCATGTGTTATACCTCTGCGCGAAATAAAGGAAGAGCCGGCGTCAAAAAATGAATCACCGGCCATAATAAAAACACAACAAACATTAAAAAAAGATGTGACAGCGAAGATAATTACTTAACTTCAACTGTTGCACCTGCATCTTCCAATTTCTTTTTAATTTCATCTGCTTGAGCTTTAGGAATAGATTCCTTCACTGGTTTTGGCGCACCTTCAACGAGATCCTTAGCTTCTTTCAAGCCAAGACCGGTGATTTCACGAACTACCTTAATCACATTGATCTTGTTATCGCCTGCTTTAGCTAAAATCACGTTGAATTCTGTTTTTTCTTCAACAACAGCAGCAGCGGCACCAGCAACAGGCGCAGCTACAGCGACAGCGGCAGCGGATACACCAAATTTATCTTCCATCGATTTAATTAATTCAACAACATCCATCACGCTCATTTGTGATATTGCTTCTAAAATATCTTCTTTGCTAACAGCCATTTTTAAACACTCCAAACTTTAAATTAATATTACGCAGCGGATTGCTTTTGATCGCGAATTGCTGCCAACGTTCTAACCAACTTGGCATGAGGTTCTGCCAGAGTGCGCACAAATTTCGTAATCGGCGCTTTCATCACTGACATCAATTGAGCAATAGCCTCATCACGCGTCGGTAAACTTGCTAAACGATTCAAGTCTTCGGCTGGCAATAACTGATTATCAAGCGCTAATGCTTTAACCTTTAACTTTTCATTATTTTTAACAAAGTCTTTAATTAACCGAGCGGCAGCAGCTGGATCTTCTTGAGAAAATGCCAGAAGCAAAGGCCCTACCAATTCTTGTCGCATACAAGCAAATTGCGTATCCTCCAATGCTCTACGCGCGAGTGTATTTCGTACAACACGCATATGAACACCTGCTTCACGCGCTGATTTTCTAAGCCCCGTTAATTGGGCAACAGTCAATCCGCTATATTCCGCAGCAATCAGTGATACGGCTTGCTTTGCAACTTTGGCAACCTCATTCACAATGGTTTTTTTATCTTCTAA
>CAYTKY010000063.1:0-12227 GCA_964438435.1 uncultured Coxiellaceae bacterium
GTGACTGATTTCGATTATGAATTTCAATTAGCCAGTATGAATCGGCGATTGAATTCAAAAATCGAAAGTATTTTTTTAATGCCCGCAGAAAATTATATGCCTATTTCCTCGAGCTTGGTGCGTGAAATTGCTTCTCTGGGTGGTGATGTCACTGGATTTGTTCCCCCGCTCATTGTGAACGCATTAGATAAAAAATTTTCACGCAGGTCATGATATGGCATTAATCATCACAGATGAATGTATTAATTGCGATGTGTGTGAACCTGTCTGTCCTAATACAGCGATTTATCAAGGCCAATCTATTTATGAAATTCATCCTGATCGATGTACGGAATGTGTTGGTCATTTTTCTGAACCACAGTGTGTCGCTGTGTGTCCGGTTAATTGTATTATTAAAGATCCGCAACAGGTGGAAACGCAGGAGCAATTGTTAGCTAAGTATCAGCATTTAACAAAAAAAACAACGTAACGGAAAACGATTGAAAATGGCGCATTTGCTTTTGAGTTCGGTTAGTTTATTTTTTTGTTAACGGTTTTTTATTGTGATGCGAATGATGACCATTTGTTTTATTCGGTAACGATATTTCCTGATCAATTAACCAACCATTGATGGCTTTTAAATCGTCAAAACTCAGCGTTCCTGCTGCTTGTTTTAGGGCGAGGATATTATTTACAAATGCATATCGATCGGCTGCATATTGTGTTTGTGCTTGAAATACTTTTTGTTGTTGATCGAGTACATTGACTAAGGTTTCTGTTCCCACACGATAACTCGCTTCCATTCCTTGCAAAGCGCTTAATGCCGATTTTACGGCTTGTTTATCAGCCGTAATTTTACTGATCCCTGATACAATGTTCGAATAACTTTGTCGAGTTGTATTCGTTGTATTGCGAATCGTTTGTTCTAATTGTTGTTGTGCGATTTGATATTGATAGGTTGCTTGATTCGTTTGAGCCGTGACACCGCCACCCGAAAAAATAGGGACGTTGATATTCAGTGTGAGTATTTTATCTGTTTCAGTTCCCGGACCACTACGCTGATTAAACGTAGTGTAACCATTCATGTTATTACTGTATTGTCGATCAAGCGTTGCTTGTACATTCACGGTGGGCAAGTGTCCCGCGAATTGTTGACGAACGGTTTGTAGTGCGGCATTCATTCCATATTGCGATGCTTTAATGGCCCAGTTTTGCATTAACGCAATGTTTACCCATTGATCAACATCCAATGGTTGCGGTGTGATGAGTGGGAATTTTTCACTTAGTTTTAAAAGGTGAGGATAGTAGATGCCGGTTATCACTCGTAAATTTTCTCTATCATTCGAGAGCGTTGTTTCTGCTGCAATATAATTAGCAACAGCACTATCATAAGAAGCTTGTGCGGTGTAGACATCTGTTAACGTTTTCAAGCCAACGTTGTATTGTTGTTTTACTTGATCTAATTGTTGTGCATAAGCAATTTTAGAGGCATTGCTATAAGCTAAATTTTCTTCATCATTTAAAACGGCAAAGTAAGCACTGGCGACGCGAATCATTAAATTTTGTAATGCTGCATTTAAGGTGGCATCAGCACTTTTTGATGTCGCAATTTGTGCGGCGACAGCTGAAAATTGTGCAAAATTAAAAACGGTTTGTGTGGCCGTTAATGCAACCGTGTAAGCGCGTTGCGTGTTATTTCTCGGGGAGATCGATCCGCCCGTGACACTGGAAGTGGTTGAAAAATAAGTGCCCGCAAAGCCAGAACGCGTGACCGACGGCGTTGCTGTAAAAACAATATTAGGTAAGATGGCCGATAAACTAATGGGCACACCTTCTTTCGTTGCGAAGCGTTGAGCAATCGCTTGTTGAAAAATAGGGTCACTGGATTGTGCTTGCTGATACACTTCCAGCAAATCGGCTGCATGAGCTGTTAATGAGCTGATAAATAAAAAAACAAAAATGAAAAAATTTCTTTTCATGAAAACCGTTTCCTTTGTGAACAAGCATATCAGAAGATGGGTGTGATGCTGCAATGATCGCGAGAATTATACTCATTACTTCTTTTTATTTCATGAAAAGTTTTTCCAGCGCTCTTTTCAATTCATCTAATTGATTGATAACGAGTCCTTCAATTTCAATGCTTCCATCGGCGTTTGTTTTTGTATTCAGCGTTACTGTTTTATTTTCGATCGCTTTCTCCGCCAAATCATTTAACGATGAAGTCAATGAATCAGTCATGAGTGAATGAATCTGTGGTGATTGACTATGAGGTGATGATACCAAGGAGGCATCCGTTAACTTTTTCCATAAGCTGATTTGGTAAGCAGCAACCTGTTCAGTATCCATGTGTATGCCGCCACTCGGCCAATCTTGATAATGTGCAGCTGTCCAAGGCATTTTCCATTTAAAATAAGGGTATGCAAAAGGTGAGGCTAATCGTTCAGCGCTTCCTGCAAAATAAAGCACGGAATTTCCCCAAATAATTTCTTGAGCAGTATATTGATTTTTACCCATGCGATGATAAACCGCGATCAAATCATTGACTGGCACCCACCAAGTGGTCGGCTGTTTGAGCCATTGGTTTTGATCGATGTTGAGTAACATATCGATTCCAACATCACCATAGGAATGCGCTTGATTACCATCACCATTGAAATCATAACTACTTATTACATGATAAAAATTCCAGTGCATGACTTCATCGGATACGCGGTGAACTGCGCAACCAAATAAAAAAGCAATGAGGTTAGGGTTTTCTTCGATAGCATGCGGATATTTTTCTTTGATGTAATCAGCGAATGTATAAATGAAATTATCCCAATGCGAATCTTCACCATAGTGCGCCCCGCTGACATAGCCTGAATCAGGATAATCAGCGCCGACTAAATAAGCATTCATATTATTTAACAAAAGATTTCGTAATTTTGCATCGGGAAGCAAGGCGATACTTTGTTGTGCGATAAACATATGCGTGATGCCGCCACCGCTATAAGTAAATGGGGAATAAAAGAAGAGAGAAGCGCAGATCGATAAAAAGCAGCTTATTTTTCGTTTGTTGCTGTGCTTCGATAAATTATTTTTTGTAAGTAAAGCGCAGGAGGATGAAATCCGACGAGCCATTCCAAAAAATAATTTATTCAAGCACAGCAAAAAGCAGAAACTTCGATATTTTTTCATGACAGTCCTTGTGAAATGAAGTAAGTTGGTCCATGGCGAGTATATCATAAGTTTTTGGAGATCGATGTTGATGAGCATTTGGATGACGAAGATGGATTTAACGATCGCTAATGCGCGTGCAAAAAATTCCATGTCGGAATATTTGGGGATTGAGTTTATTGAAATGGGCGATGATTATTTAAAAGCCAGTATGCCGGTCGATCATCGTACTAAACAACCGATGGGTATTATGCATGGAGGGGCATCGTGTGTCTTGGCAGAGACGGTCGGTAGCACGGCTGCGCAATTTTGTGTTGACCAAGATCGCTATTATTGCGTGGGATTGGATATTAATACGAATCATATCCGTTCTGCACGAAAAGGGTTAGTGATCGCAACAGCCAAACCGTATCATATTGGTCGCAGTACCCAAGTGTGGCAAATTGAAATTCACAATGAAGAAAAAAAATTAGTCTCGGTTACGCGTTTGACGATGGCGGTGTTAGAGAAGTCATCGATAACTTAATAGCTAAGGCAATCGCTGCTTTCATACTGCCTGGATCAACAATCGATGTGCCTGCAATGCTAAGAGCTGTTCCATGGTCAACAGACGTGCGAATGAAGGGTAAGCCTAATGTGACATTGACAGCACGATCAAAACCTAGATATTTCACGAGAGGTAAAGCTTGATCATGATACATCGCGAGGACAGCATCTGTTTGCGCTAATTGTGCAGGCGTGAAAACAGTATCCGCAGGCAAAGGGCCTCTTAGATCAAATTGCTCATCCCGTAATGCATTGAGTAAAGGGATGATGACATCTATTTCTTCTCGACCCAAATAACCATTTTCACCAGCATGCGGATTTAATCCGCACACAGTAATGCGCGGATTAGTTAAATGAAATTGTTTTTTTAATCCATCATTCAATAAAGATAAGATTGTTCTTAAATGTTCTTTAGTGATAGCTGACGGAACTTGTTTTAATGGCAAATGCGTTGTGGCAAGCGCGATTTTTAAATTGTCGACGACGAATAACATGACCGTTAACGGTTGATGGCAATGATGCGCAAAAAATTCTGTGTGACCACTGAAAGCGATACCAGCGTCATTCACGACTCCTTTGTGTACGGGGCCTGTCACAACAGCTTGCGCTTTTTGTGAAAGACATAATTGCGCAGCCATTTCTAATGTGCGAATAACATAATGTGCATTTGCCTTATTTAATTCACCTGCTTTTGCGGGAGTAATTAAATCGATTGGAATGATTTTCAGGGTTTGCGCTGGATGTGAAGTAGGCGGTTGCTCTAAATCACATGATAACAAGGTTAATGGAAGGTTAATTGCTTTCGCACGTTCTAGCATTAATCGGGGATCGGCAAGCATGACTAACTCTGCTGGCCAATCGTTTTGTGCCATGCGAATAGCCACATCAGGCCCGATACCAGCAGGTTCCCCTGGCGTGATCAGTATGCGAGGCACAAGCATGCTTATGCCGTCATCTTAACAGCATTGGTTTCAATATAAGCTTGACTACGCAACTTGGATACCCAATTTTGTATTGCTTCTTCAAATTTACGTTGCATCAATAATTTTTCAACTTGCTTGCGATCGGGTGCCGCTTCATGCTGATCAAGCTGATGAACGTCAACTAATTGAATGAGATGAAAGCCATTCGCTGTTTGTATGGGTCCTGCAATATCCTTTTTATCCATGCTGACCAGATGCTCCGCAAAGGCAGAGGGGACTTCGGGCAATTTACGCCAACCTAAATCACCGCCTTCTAAAGCATGTTTTTCGCTTGATTCAGATTGTGCAATGGCACGGAAACTTTTCCCCGCATGTAATTGAGCAAGAATAGCGTTTGCACGAATGCGTGCGGATGCAATTTCTTGCGAAGAGGGCGTGTCTGAGAATGGAATTAAAATATCTTGAATACGATATTCTTTTGCACCATTGTTTTGCCATATTTTAGAGTGAAGAAAGCTATTTACTTCTTCCGGTGTGATGGTGATACGACTAATCACTTCTTGCTGTTGCAATTTTTGCAAAACCAATTGATCGTGAATTTCATGACGATAATCGCTCACTGACATGCCTTCTTCACGTAAGCGCGCATACAGTGCATTGACACTCATTTGATTTTGTTCGGCGACTAGCTGGACGGCTTTATCAAGATCAGCATCGGTAATGCTGACACCGGCTTGTTTCGCAATTTGCAATTGTAATTTTTTATTAATTAATTGATCTAATGCTTGCTTTTGTAATACGTCTTGAGAGGGAGTTGGAACATGTGCTTGCGCAATTTGCATTTTGACAATCGCGAGGTTTTGATTGAGCTCGGAACGTGTGACAACATCATCATTAACAACGGCTACAATTTGATCCAATGAAGCGTCATTTGTTTTTGCATCACTGGTTGTAAAAGAGATGAGTGAAAATAAAACGAGTGACGCAGATAAAAATTTTTTTTTCATGTCATAAATCCTGCCCAAAGTGTGTGTTGTAACCAGTAATGCTGCTTAATAATGCGTCTGGATTGCCAGATCCGATATCACCTAAACCTTTCAGGGAAAATTGGATATAAAATTCTGCATTATATTTAGGGGCATTATTTTGATTGGGATCAAAACCAACAAAAGCTCGTCCAGCGACTAATCTTACCGCCCAACAGCAAGTGTCGTATTGTAACCCATAGAGTAGATTCTGCAAATGTGCATGGTTCCAGTTTTGTGTCCAACGCCCCACGGCGCTGATATCGCGAACAACGGGCCAGGCAAATGAAAAATCAGTGACTTTCAAATTATTGGCTGCATTGGTTGTGACCAAACCAGAGAGAGGATCGGTGCCTCTGCCGTAACTGTATCCTACATTAATAATGTGTTGTGTTTCGGGTTCATAATGCAATCCCAATGTGGCATTATCCAATTGTTTTGTAATGGGATTCCAAATCGTATCTGTGGAAAAATTCCAGCTAGCGTTCACGTTGTATCTTAAAAAACCAGAAAGAGGTGAAAGTCGACGCGTTAAATTGGGATTCGTGGGATTGTCAGAGCAAATCGTGGGATTATTACAAAGCGTGACATGCCGATTAGCAAAATAAACCAGTTCACCCACACCTAATCGGACTTTTTCAAAACCTGTCTCTTGATCGATCAAACGTGTTGTGACGCCCACGCCAATTTGATTGGCATCGCCAATTCGATCAATCCCACTGAAACGATTGTAATTAAAAATTTGATCGTAAGTGAGTGCGCTGACAGTGGTATCAAAAATCGGGATACTGACTTGATTGCGATAAGGAACATAAGTGTAATAAATTTGTGGTTCGAGTGTTTGTTGAAAAGCACGATGAAAGAAAGAAATATCTTGGGTGAAAAAAAGTCCTGATGCAATATCAAAGATAGGAATAGAGCGCCGTGCACTGCTGGGCGTTTGAGTGGCGGTCGTTTGATAGAGTTGATATTGTGTCATCGAAAGTTGAATGCGTGGATTGATGTAAAAATAAGGCCAAAATAAAGGTAAACTGATACCAGGTTGAATATGCATACGATTGCCAATCGGTAAATTGGTCGTCGTTCCCGGTGTGTTGCGAAGATCAAAATGCGTGAGCTCATTATTAATGAAATATTCAAAACCCAATGGTTTATCAGGATAATCTGCATTCAAAATTAATTGAGGGAAGCGACGGTACTGGTTTAATACTAAATTTTCATCGAGGGGATGTAATGTTTGATAAGCTTGTACACGTCCAGTAAAATTCCAATTCTGACTTTTGTAGTAAAGATCAGCTTCTTGTAATAATTGATTTTGAGTAATTTCATTGAGATTGCTACCGAAATCTCGAAGATAATAATCATCGCCTGCATAATTAAAATCAATGTGACTCGACCAATGCTCATCGAATTGTGCATCATCACGCCAGAAAAAACTTTTACGTGTCGTGCTACTGTTTAGTAATCGATTGAGTTCTGCTTGTGTCACACTGATAGGTTGTCCTGGGGGTGTCGCAGGTGGATTTTCTTTATTTTTTTTCTGAAAGATAGCGAATAATTTATCGTTTGGTAATACGCTCACGTCCATTCTGCCGCTGTTGAGAGGGGTCAGATAACGAAAGATATCGCTTAATTGCACGCCGCGCTTTGTTAACAATCCCATGGTGATCGTTGTGTCATAATTAGGCGCTAAATTCCAATAAAAGGGTAATAAAAAATAAGGTCCCCATTGATTAGATCCACCGATTGTTGGCCAAAGGAAGCCTGTTTTTCGGCGTCGATCAAGTGGAAAATTAATATAGGGCGTGTAAAAAACAGGTAAATTTTTCAGATAAAGACGAGCATGCGTTGCGTAACCGCGTCCCGTATTTTTATTTAAGACAATATGGCTAGCTTTTACTTGCCAAGTTGGCTGAATGGGCGGGCAAGTGCTATAACTTGCTTGTGATAATTCATATATTTTAGGTTCTGTTTGTGAAAATTCATGGGCTTTGCCCCATGCTGTTAATAACGTAATTTTGTGTGGTTTTCGTATATCTTCTCCTGCAATATGTGGACCTGCTATTTGTCTGCCATTTTGTAGTGAAGTCCGATAGAGAACCCCGGTTAATAATTTTGAATTTGTTTTGAAATGATAACTGCCTTTCTCACCAATAATGAGAGTATTGGGTTCGCGCACATGTACGTTTTCAATCATGTCGATCACACTAAATTGCCTGGTCGTGGTTTGACGATACAAATAACCCGTGTCAGCTGTTATTTGTTGATCATCCCGTGTGATCGTGACATTTTGCAAAATGGAAGTAGCTCGTTGTGAAAGTAATGCTTGATTGCCAGTAATGAATACGGGCGATGTTTTACTGACAGCAGGATGCGTGGCAAAGGCTTGTTCGAGATAATAGCCACCGCAATTATTTTCTTTGCTTTTGACCCATCCCAGTTGTTGCGCAATGATCGCTTGTAGGTGGGCATGATCATCGGTTGTCGCAAAACTTTTTTGCAAAGGTAAAATCAGTGCGAAAATAAAAGGCAATATTATTTTCATATGCTTTGAAAAGCACGGATGAAAAAGCAAATGGGATAATTTTTTAACAGACATGGCATCGTCTCTGATGTTTGCCGGGGATTTTGATGGTATCTTGTGTTTCTGTCCGCTGCATTTTATTTCGGAGTGTATCGAAAAGGTTGAGGTAATGGAATCCATTGAACGTGAAAAAATACTAAAAAATTGGTTGGCGACAGCTGCCCAGCTTCCATCATTTACCTTGCAGGCGATGCCAGGCGATGCGAGTTTTCGGCGGTATTTTCGTGCAAAGACAGCGAAACAATCTTTTGTGGTCATGGATGCGTTGAAAGAAAATTGTCGTCCTTATGTCGCTGTTGCCAATGCGTTACGTGAAATGGGATTGCAAACGCCAGAAATTTTTTACGCCGATTTTTCGCAAGGATTTTTATTGCTCACTGATTTTGGCGATACGACTTATCTGAAAGAATTAAATACGAGTAATGTAGATCGACTTTATCGTCTTGCGCTAACTGACTTGGCTATTTTGCAACATGGTCGACATGTGCCAGATCACACAGTACCTTTTTTTTCATCGGCATTCATGTGGCAAGAATGGGTGTGGCATAAAGAATGGTTTTTGCACCAATGGCTCGGTTTATCGATGATGGAAGAAATGGCCCTAGATGCTTGCGTTACCGCGATTCTCGCGTCTGCTTGTGAACAGCCACAAGTATTTATGCATCGAGATTTTCATTCTGCTAATTTAATGGTATTAAACGAAGAAGCGGTTGGTATATTAGATTTTCAAGATGCTTTTATCGGTCCGATTACTTACGATCTAGTTTCACTTTTGCGAGATTGTTACATTGATTGGCAAGAAGAAGATATTAAAAAATGGGTTTGTTTTTATTGGCAATTGTTGCGGGAAAAAAATGAATTAATATTGCCAGATCAAACGTTATTTTTGCGATGGTTTGATTGGATGGGGATTCAGCGGCATTTGAAAGCGTTATTTACATTTGCACGTAAGCAGGTGCGAGATCATCAATCACGATATTTGAAATATATTCCGCGTACGCTACGTTATATTGTTAATGTGAGCGCGCGCTATCCAGAATTGAGGGCATTGCATGATTACTATAATGAAATCATGTTGTCGCCGGCGATTAATAAAAAGCAAAGAAAAATAACAGAGATTTAATTTGTGCGTGCAATGATTTTAGCAGCAGGTCGTGGGAGTCGAATGGGTGCTTTAACAGAGCAAACACCGAAACCCTTATTGCGTATTCATCAGCATTATTTGATTGAATACAGTATTGATCGACTAAGACAAGCGGGCATTAAAGACATCGTGATTAATGTGTCTTATCACGCCGATCAAATAAAATCAGCACTCGGTAATGGTCAGGCGTGGGGTGTCAATATTATTTATTCGGAAGAACCTTCGCGTTTAGAAACGGGCGGCGGTATTTTGCAAGCATTGCCTTTGTTAGGCGAGGCGCCGTTTGTCGTGGTTAGCTGTGATATCGTGAGTGATTATCCTATTCAACAATTACCACAAGCACCTCAAGGGTTAGCACATTTGGTGATGGTGAATAATCCAATCTATCATCCTAACGGTGATTTTGGATTAATCGAAAATCGCTTGGATTTAGAGGCAAAACCAACGTTAACGATGGGGAATATTTCAGTAATTCGTCCAGAGTTGTTTGCTGATGCTAAGCCAGGTTATTTTCGGTTGGCGACATTGCTCATACCGGCTATACGCAAGGGTTTGTTAACAGGCGAATATTATCAAGGAAAGTGGCATAACATCGGTGCGCCAGAAGATTTAGCTAATGTGGCGCAATGTGTATAAGAGAGTTTAAAAACACAGAAAATCTCAAAGTAAGATCTCTTGAGGATTCGCACTAATATTTTTTTGATTCTCTCCCCATCAATCCCAATTTCTCCCATCAAAATTATTCAATCAAAAAGGAAATCATTTTATGGCATTAGCTATTGTGTATAGCCGCGCTTCATCAGGAATCGAAGCGCCTTTGGTGACAGTTGAAACACATTTATCTTTTGGAATGGTGAAATTTAATATCGTCGGATTACCGGAAATCGCAGTCAAAGAGAGTCGAGATCGTGTGCGAAGTGCATTGACCAATACCCATTTTGATTTTCCTATTCGACATATTACGGTTAATTTAGCGCCGGCTGATTTACCAAAAGAGGGTGGCCGTTTTGATTTACCGATTGCATTAGGCATTCTTGCGGCTTCGGAACAAATTCCCAGTCAAGGACTCGAAGAATATGAATTCATGGGTGAGTTAGCTTTATCGGGTGAATTACGTTCTGTGCGCGGCATGTTGCCTGTTGCGTTGGCCGCGCAACAGGCAGGGCGACACTTAATTGTGCCCACGAAAAATGCGCATGAAGCTTCGTTAGTCAAACATACGCGTGTTTATGCAGCGAATCATTTGTTAGAAGTATGCGCGCATTTAAAAGGCGAGCGTCAGTTACCACAGGTTTTACCTGCAAAAGAGCAGAGTGTGAAACGATTGATTTCCGATCTTTCTGATGTGAAAGGGCAGCCTCATGCAAAACGTGCACTTGAAATAGCAGCAGCCGGTCGACATAGTCTGCTATTAATTGGGCCGCCAGGGACAGGTAAAACGATGTTAGCTAGTCGTCTTGCTGGCATTTTGCCTGAGTTGAATGAACAAGCTTCACTTGAAGTGGCAGCGATTGCATCAGTCAGTAGTCAGGGTTTTGATGTTTCACAATGGAAACAAATTCCTTTTAGATCGCCGCATCACAGCAGTTCTGGTATTGCGTTGGTGGGTGGTGGTCGTCCGCCACGGCCAGGGGAAATTTCGTTAGCACATCATGGCATTTTATTTCTGGATGAGCTTCCTGAATTTAATCGACATGTATTGGAATGTTTGCGCGAACCCCTTGAGTCAGGCACGATCACTGTTTCGCGAGCGGCTTTCCAGACAATTTTTCCTGCACAATTTCAATTAATCGCGGCAATGAATCCTTGTCCTTGTGGCTATGCGGGAAGTAAACAAGATTTTTGTCAATGCACGAGCGAGCAAATCAACCGTTATCTCGGAAAAATTTCAGGGCCCTTATTGGATCGTATCGATATGCATGTTGAAGTGGGTCGTTTGCCGCCTGACTTGTTGGCGCGCGCGGAAGAAGGTACTCTTTCTCGTGAAAGTGAAGAAGTAGGGAGGCGAGTGATGAAAGCGAGTGAGGATCAATTGCGCCGACAAGCAAAATTCAACGCTGCCTTAACTGTCCCTGAATTGGATTTTTATGGTAAAATTCATGCTGATGCGCAGTATTTATTGACTCAAGCGATGACTAAATTCAATCTATCGGCCAGGGCTTATCATCGAATTATCAAAGTGGCTCGTACTATCGCAGATCTCCAAGAAAGTCTTATAATTAATAGAGAGCATCTCAGTGAAGCTTTGAATTATAGGTGTTTAGATCGAGTTAAGTTATTGAAATGACGATAAAAAAAGGATAAGAAGAGGAGGGTTTGTCTCATGGCATTGATATTTTATCCAAATCCCGATGATGTAATGCGAGATGCGTCGTTACATGATCGTATCGATCTCCTGATGGGGTCAGCCGAACGTTACAAAGCGATTGTATTGGATGCGAAAGTGAAAGAGCTTCCTAAAGAACAGTCGTCAGATCCCGCTAGTAAGCTTTTATCTCCTCGAGATATTCCGGTGGCTTATAATTGGGATGAAATAGCGCAAGTATTACGCGCGATTCGTCATATGTCGGAATCTGACAAGCTAGCCAAGGCGAAAAAAGCGGATCTTTTGATTAAATTAGCCGAAGTTTATGAAGTGTTACGCAGTGCAAAATTGGCTAAATTAGAGGCTGTCAGGTTGGCATTAATGACAGAAGCCAATCAATTACGAGGGAGTGGTTCTCAAGTAGCCTAAGAACCTGTTCAAAATCTTTATTTAACCTCAGTAAAAGAACAGGTATTTTTTAATACTAGCTAGAATTTAACGGAGTAGTGATAGTCGTCCCTGAAAAACCCCTATTGTCACGATTCAGCACGGACTCGTCATTGCG
>CAYTKY010000064.1:0-12189 GCA_964438435.1 uncultured Coxiellaceae bacterium
TGAAATATGAACTAAATTCTTTTGTTTTTGTAGGTGTGGGTTAATTAGCGGATACCGATATAGAATCTGCGATTTGGGTTGTAAGATTGAATATACTAAGCACAAAGCAACGGAGATATGAAAAATGAATGCTCGAGTCGTTCTTTCAGTTTATTTTTGTGGAACCGATCATAAAATTAATTCTGATTATACAACTGATTCTCGTCCATTAGCTGCATTTTTACATACCATCAACCTAGAGCAAATGGAAAATCAATATAAAATGGGGTTTGATGGTTGCGGAATTACGCATGGGTTAAGAGGATTACTTTTTGGTGCAGGACTAGAAGAGCAATGTATCAAAGTAGAAGAAAAAATAAATGAACTATTACGTACAGGGAAAAAAGTTGTGGTTAACTGTTATGGCCACAGCAGGGGCGGTATAGCTTGTTTGATGCTAGCTAAACGTTTGGGTGGCTATCCGCAAGATTTAGTAGAAATGAATTTAGCAATGCTTGATCCTGTTCCTGGAAATGCTATTTTGACGACACAGCTGGATCCTTTTAATTTCTCCTTAGCTAATCAGGTAATTGATTTATCAGAATGTCAAAATTTGAATAAGGTTTTATGTCTTTATCCTTATGAAGCATTACCAAGTTATAAATTTCATACTCCTATTTTACCTTGCTATCCTTCTCATACGGTGATAGAGCAAGACGTTATTTTAGGTAAACATTCTGAAATTGAAAATACTTATTCCAATCATGCTATAAATAATACTGAATCTAATGAAATTGATTTTATCGACCGTCCTAACATTAAAAGATTAATTTCACAGGCTAGAATTTATTCATTCATGGAGGCATGCGGTACTAAATTTCATGATATTCCTAATAATGGCGATAACCTTGAACATTTTTATCATCAAACTGATGAGAACTTTATTAAGATATACGATGAAATCGTAAAAGAAAAAAATAACTATATTGATACGACCGAGAAAGAATGCCATTCGAAGAAAATTTCTATAATAAAAGCGACGGTTAATCCTCCTATTAAAAATTCTACAGTTGGAAATATATTTTTAAATAACCATCATGCCCGATTAGCAGGAAAAGAAAGACAACTTCCAAAATCCGCCAAAGAAGAAATTTATGGGCGATATTCATTATTTGATTTGAAAGCATTATTAATTGCTCTAATGAAGCAAGTTTATGCTTCGATGTCAGAAAATACGAAAAAGAATGATAAAGGAAAAATAATAACAACTTTTTTAACTCAACTGGATCTTGATCAACTAAGTAACCCGGATGAATTCGTCAATGCAATGAGAAATACGATCGCAGTAATCTTACAAAGACAGCAATATCGATTTAGTTTATTTTCTACTACATCATCGGGTGAAGAATTGTTATCGTTATTAAAATTAGAAGAATATAAACCATTATCTGATTTAATTTTAGGAACAAAAGGTGGTGTTCTGCGTTATCGCGATTTACGTCGATTTGTGATCGGAAAAAATAATGAATCTTATTTCAATGCTGCCAATCGAGATAATCATTATCGAGTATTTTTAAATGACGAATTTCAAGTAACAAAAAATGCATTTGATGGTATGCTTCGGGTCTAATATATCGTTTGTAATAGCCATAAGTTTATCCTTGTTGGCTAGTATCTTCATTGGTTCTATTTAGACCCAATAATAATACTTAATTTATGGCTATTAGGCCCTAAGGCACGTTACGTACCTTAGGGCCTATTAATGATTACTTAAACATATGGGAAAATCCCGCCATCGCCGAATTATTTTTCAATTCTTGCTTCAAATTATTATGAAATTCCTATTAATGTTATAGTAAATCTCATTATGGTAGCTAATAATGGCCTGAGAATTTATCAAACAAAAACTAGTGAGTAAATACCAGAAAAAATCATAAGTGTCGACAAAACATTGGGGTTGTTCGAGGGCGATGAATGTTTGATTTAGAGACGCGTATCTTTACACAAGATAAAAACTTATGCCCGAATTAAATGCTTTTCCCAGCACGGGGTGAAAATCATTGGCGATAAATCTTTTGCTATGAAAATGGAGCGGCATGTCAAGAAATTATCTCGTTCAGAAAAAGAAAAAATAATTGCTCGACCATCAAAGCTTTCTGTTGATCCAAGAGTAAAAACTGTAACTAAAAAAGTACGTTTATCTATTTCGCAATAATGCGGCACACATAAGACAACCCCATCCCAATCCTAAATTGGCACCCAATATTAATTTTTTATTCATTTGTTATTATTCCATTTTGGATAACAGAAAATTTTTCTTTCAACTCCATTCGACGAAGTTCCTTGTCGAATAATCTGGTATTTTTCAAAGTACAACGCGACCTCATCATTAACTGGCATATCATCTAATGAATTCATATTAATTTATTCAATTGAGCTGTCTTAACCATGCGATAATCGCTCATTAGCCGTCCCTGAAAAATCCCTATTGCAACGATTCAGCACGGACTCGTCATTGCCAGCGGTATCAGTCAATGCGTTAGCAATATAGTCTATCAACTTACTATGCTTACGCTTGTACTCAACGTTCTCTTTTTCATTACCAAAAAAACCAACCTGCATTCCATTAAAGACACCCTGAATATTATCTTTTAACTCATCAAGCGTAATATCCTTTTCCATCAATAAATCGTAAATTTTTTTAACATCTTCGCGACGACGTTTCGATATCGCGCCTCTTGAAAAAAGGCGATCAGTCCAACTTGGGCTATCCATATATTTTCTTATTGCGTCAATAATTTTAATCTTTAATTGATCGCACGCCTCATTTGTACCAAAAGGAATTTTTCCATCAATATTTTCATCATAATTTTTAACCGCTTTTTCCCATTTTTTCGTTAAATTAATACGATCATCGAGATTGGGGTGATGATACTCACCACGATTTGCATTTTTATTAAAAAAACCAGCAATATTTTTTAACGTTTTATTTTCACATGATGCATAAATAGAAATTTGATATAGCGATTTAAGATTATTTTTTATTTGATTATATTTATTGTATCGGTCATAAAAATTAGAAAGTGCCTCTTCAAATCCGCTAAAAACTTCGTCTATTTTTTTATTTATAGAATTGATATTAGACAATCCCATCAGCGCTTTTATGCCCAAAGCATTGAGATAAGCGTCTATGATTTTTTTATTTATTCCGGAATTTTCAGACAGAAAAATCAACGGAAAAGTAGTTTCAATCGTCTCTTTTAATACGATGTTAAGAGAAGCTTGTTGGCTTTCCGTCCCATTTGGATTTTTTTGATTTGACATTAAGGCATCGAAATATCTTTGCCTTGCTTCGTTACCCCTCCCATATCCTTGAATTATCTCATCGACTAAAGCTTCACCTTGATCTTTACTTCGAATTCGAATTAACATCAAATCAAATTCCTGAATAATAGGGCCAAAATCGCACCGCTGATCAGCCATCCCTTTTGTCATCCGTCCTAAGAACCCTAAAATCTGTTCGATGTCATTTTGCTCAAAATGATCCCGCGGAGATGATAAGGAATCGGGAAAGGTAAAAGTTGTATCTGCCAACCAAAAATCTTCAGTCCTGTCCATACCATCATATCGCCTTGAAAAGGTGCTTGGGCATCCCCCCAAAAGTTCTCCAAGAATAATACCGGCTGAAAATATATCGCTTTTTTCATGTGAGGCAGAATTCAGGATCTGCTCAGGTGATGCGTATCGTAATGTCCCTACATTATGGCTTCGATTTTCGTTTATTTTTTTACTCAAATCAAAATCAATGAGATCTATATTGAAATTTTCATCAATCATGATATTTGCTGGTTTTAAATCGCGATGAACAATCCCGCGTTCATGCAAATCTCTAATCGCCTTTACTATATTAATCATGATAGTCAGCAATTGAATGGATGATAAATTTCGAAAGTTATCACTGTATAACCCTTTCTGAGCACGAAAAGCATAGGTATTTTTTTCCTCCGCTTTACTTTCTAATGCTGGGTCTATTTTTTTCAAAGCTTGTTTTATTTGTTCCGTTTCATTCCTTGTAAAGGTTAGTTCTGTGTATCCGCGTATATTGTTATTGATTTTAGTATAAAGAACTTCAGCGCCTACCTCATTATTCAATTGCTTCTGTAATGCTTTCACTTCACCTGCAGTAAGGTTGCAAAGCGCAGATTGATTTTCTGAATCACGGTACATCAATTCTTGAAGTGTTTGATTCTTTTTTTTCATCACGATAAAGTGTTGCTCACCACGTGAACTATGAATGGAAAATCCTTTAGGAGGAAAAATCGGATTTGCGATCTGAGAAAAGAGATTTTCGCGATCTACCTCCTCCGTTTTTTTTCTTTTAGCTTTAGCTTTGTCTTTAGCAGGATATATCCATTTAATAACATTACCCTTGCCCGAATGATTCGTGTTTTTTTTAGTTTTTGTGGGATAAACAGCGCCTTGGCTTCCTTGACCCAAGATATTACGCTTATCCGCCCGAAAAACTTCATAAACATATTTTCCAGGGTTGTGCGCCTTTTCACGACAAATAAAAACACAGTTTTTTTCTGGGCTGAGCACATACTTTTTGCCATCTACCGAGATCTGCCGTTTTTCGCCATCAAGTAAAAAAAACTGTTCTGCTTCATCAGAAGCTTCAAAAGATTGCAATAGTTGGGTAAGAGTAACAGTCGAATCACTAGCAATGGGTTGATCGAAATCAGTCTCTGGGTTAATTTTAATCTCTATGGGCATCGTTGTTTCACCGCAAAAAAATATTTTATGTAAGCATATTTTAATATATTGACTTTATTTTATCATACCTAACCAATTAAATCCCCCCCCCTCCTATCCTGTTACCTCAAAAAGTTAAACATTCGTGCCTTTTCTGCAAGTCAGCAGCTTTCAAAGTATATTGGGGTAATCACAACGAAATACATGCAGAATATGGAGATAATTTAGATAACTACCGCGAGTATATGATTAGGCATCATTTGTCGTGAGAGAATAAAATGCACGAGCTTACGGTGCCAGGCCTTATTGCCTTATTTATTTGATCGGCCAAATAAGGCCTGGTACAAGCCTGGCACATTGGTATTATTATTTGCAACCATTTACCACTTCATGCCCTGCAAACCTCTCCGCAACCCATTTCACATACAAAGGCTCTGCACTACCTGGTGTTGTAAAGTGTGATTGATTACCCGGTAATTTCACTCGCGTCACGTTGCCACCTAATTTACACATCTGATTATAGTAAAGCTCACCCATGATTGGCGGTACCGTTGTATCATTGCTTCCCCAATAAATAATCACAGGTGCCATCGGTTTAACAGGTGCAACGCTGCCTTTGATATTAGCCTTAAACCACGCCATTGCATTTTTAATGTTAGGTCTTAGTAAAGATTTGTAACGACTAGCATACGCAAAATTTAACGTGTCTGACGCGACATGCATGCATTTTCTTACCATGACATCATTCACTACGTTAGCACCATCCGGTGTTAGTATGTCATCGAGTTTCAATTCAGGAAACGCAGCTGTCATTCCCCAGAGATTTTGCGCGTAGTGAGTAAAATTAAAAATATTCGAGCTAAAGCTCGCGCCTAATTTTTGCAAATAGATTTCAGCTTCTTGTTCGGATTTAATATTATTGGGTAATGTCACAGCAACATCATAAGGTGCCATCGCGACAAATCCGATTAATTGAATGTTATCATTAACAGAACCAGATTTTTGCAAATAATCTTGCGATCCTGCTGCAGTAATAGTTGCACCACCACCTTGCGACCAACCATAAACAATCGCTTTTGAGCCAGCACCAGCTTCTTTGACTTGAGTCGCTGCTCGAATTGAATTAATGACATCACGCGCTTGTGAAACTGAAACGGTATATTGATGTTTGCCACCGCCGCCCAAGCCTTGATAATCAGTCGCGACAATCACATAACCGGCTTTGATAAATGCTTCCATCGCAGGAATGCCAAAGTCTGTCCACGAATTACCATTCATTAAAAAATATTGATTGAGCGGTTGTGCTGGATTTAAAACTTGTGATGGCCCGCAAGTTTGTGCTGTCCCCGTTGTACCATGTGCCCATGCAACCACGGGACGCCCTTCTGTTGGAGCGGGGCCAATGGGGGCGATGAGAATGCCCGTAGAGATGGTCGGGCGATCAAGTACATCAGAAGAGATATATGCTATTCTCCAAGCTTCAGCGCCTTTAACAGTTGTTTCGATTTTCTCAGCTTTAATCACAGTGCCTAGTTTATCTGCGGGATTAATATCAGGCAGTGATTGATAGAAAGAACCCATATCAACCGGGCCAAAATCTGGCGTTGCGAAAACAGCAGCAGGTGAATTAAAGATGATGAGTAATGAAGAAAGCAAGGTGAGTTTGAATTTGTGCTGGCGCATATCATTCGTCCTTTATGTATAAGCCGATAGATGATTATATCAAAAATGTGTGAGCTTGCGGTGCCAGGCTTAATAGTATGGACCCTGCCATTTATAAAAGGCTTCAAGTGAGCCAGAATGAGGGTTGTTAAACTTTCATTCAACAACATGGAGAGTCCACATGCAGAATATTAAGGTATTAGGTATAGATTTGGCAAAGAATGTTTTTCAACTACATGGCACAGATGCAAAAGGAAAACGAGTTCTAAGCAAACGGTTAAGCCGAGATAAGCTTATTGAATTTGTATCAAATTTAAATCCTTGTTTAATTGGTATAGAAGCTTGCACAGGTGCGCATTACTGGGGGCGATTGTTTGAAAGGAGTGGGCATACAGTAAAGATGATGGCCCCGCAATTTGTAAAACCCTACATTAAATCGAATAAAAATGATCAGAATGATGCGCGAGGAATAGCTGAGGCAGTCACAAGGCCGGAGATGAAATTTGTGCCGATCAAGAGAATAGACCAACAAGAGGTGCTGTTATTACATAGAGCAAGAGAGTTAATCATTAAACAGAGGATTGCTCAAGACAATCAAATACGAGGGTTATTAGCAGAATTTGGTATTGTGTTGCCCCAAGGAAAAAAGCAAATACGTCAATTACCCATAGCGCTTGATGAGAATGCAGATAAATTAACGAATAAAACCATGGAAATATTTTTAAAGTTGCATGCACAATTTATGGAATTAGAGCAGCAAGAATCCCATTACACGAAAGAGATTGAAAAGCATGCTAATCAAAATAATCTATATAAAGAAGTAATGAAAATTGAAGGCGTTGGCCCAATAACAGCATCAGCGGTTGTTGCAACGATAGGCGATGCGAAAGCATTTAAAAATGGCCAAGAAGTATCGTGTCTTTTCTGCAAGTCAGCATAAAACCTCAATATCCACCCACCGCTCAACCCGCAAACATATTTAGAATAGCATATTGATTGTAATCAGAAATTCAGCTAGCCTTGCCGCCCACTTTACATGGAATACCTAAATGAGCAGCAATGAACCGCCTAAAGTGATCGACAAATCACAAGCTGACATTGATGCGGCTATTGATGCTATTAAAGCCAGCAATATCCCCGCTGGCACCAAGGATTTTGCCATATCCTGTATTAAGCTAGCCGTATGGTTACCCAAGGCGCTACTTGAACATAAAATCAAACTCTCAAATCTGCGCAAACTCATTTTTGGCTTAGGCCGGAGAAATAAGAAAAAATCGAGCAATGATACCAGCCAATCAGATGCCAAAACTGAAACAAAAGATAGCGACGATTTGAATCCAACTGGTGAGCCGCTACCTGCGCCAACCGAAACGGAAACAGTCGAAGCAACAAATCAACTCACAGCACCTGGTCACGGTCGTTTACCGCATTCTGCCTATACCAATACAATTGAACATCAATTGTGTATTCCCGCTTTAAAAACCGGCGATCTATGTCCCATGCAATGCGGTGGCAAACTATATCACATTGAACCTGGCATACTTGTTCGCGTGAAAGGACAAAATCTGGCAGCAGTTCACAAGTATTGGATTGAAAAATTGCGCTGCGCGTTGTGCGGGTATCTTATTGCAGCGGATGTTCCTGCTGAAATTGGTAATCAAAAATATGATACGACATTCAAGGCGTTATTGGCGCTGCAAAAATACTACGTTGCTATTCCATTTCATCGCCAAGCCTATTTTCAATCATTGTTAGGTGTACCGTTGCCAGCCTCTACACAGTGGCAACTTGTCGAAGAGGTTGGCGGTGCAGCATTACTTGTTTTTCCAACATTAGAACGAATAGCCGCGAATGGCGATGTGATTCACAATGACGATAGCCACGTTAAAATCACAGATCTAATTCACCACAATCGTTTGCACCCCAACAAAGAACGCACTGGTATGTTTACGACTGGTTTTATCTCGCGTACCAACCAACGTGATATTGCGCTATTTTATAATGGCACGGCACATGCGGGTGAGAACATGGAACATCTACTCAGTAAACGTGATGCGCATTCTGGCGCTGTGATACAAATGTGTGATGCGTTAAGCCGCAATTTACCAGCATCATTTAAGACGATTCTTTGTAATTGCTTGAGCCACGGCTTTCGCAAGTTTGATGATTTAAAAGATTTTTACCCGACACAATGCATTCACGTGATTGATCTTATCGCAAAAGTGTATGAATTCGATGAGAAGACACGTGAGATGACAACATTAGAAAGACTTGAATATCATCAAAAGTACAGCGAACCAATAATGAAACAATTGCATGCCTACCTCTTAAATTTAATTGAATCAAAACAAGTTGAACCAAACGATTTACTTGGCAAGTCAATCAAATATATGCTGAAGCACTGGCATGAACTCACGCAGTTTCTCCGCATAGCAGGGATTTAACTTCATCTAATGTTAATGGGTTTTGCTGCATAACCTCGCCTTAAATGAAAATATTAAGGTGGTTAGATTAATGAGTAGCTGTAGGAGGTGTCACACATGCTTGCCGTAAGCTCACAAAAAGTTAAACATTCACTTACATGCTATGATAGAAGAATAGAAAAAGATTCCAATCTGCTTTAACAAATTAAATTCAAAAAAAATCAATAATTTGTTACGTGAGGAGTGAAGCATGATTGATCCTAATGATGTATTTTTTATTAAAATTCTATTTAAAAGCGGAGCGTATTTCTTTGATTATCTTGCCGACGAAAAAGCCAAGATAAATCAAGAAAATTCGTATCATTACATAGACCGCCATATCGATTCTATGCAATCAAATGAAGAGAATAAATTATCAAATATAATATCGATAGCAAAATTTATTTATGAAATCAAAGACACCTCTCCTTTAGAAAAGATGATGAAAAATGAAAATAGAGATAAAAATAATGATGAAGATACTAATTTTCCTTATTATGTAAGTTTATTGAGATATCAAGAAAATGAAGAAAAACCGTTGAATTCCTATTTGGCCATCTTTATCGAAAAATATAAGAAATTTTATGAAGAAAATCAATCAACAAAAAACAAACCGACGATAAGGAAGTTTTTTGAAGAATGGTTAAAGATTAATAACTTATTGGATGGCATTGAAAATACAAAATTTCCCGACGGAGTTCCGACATTAACAGGCGGAATCAATATAGATCTTTTTTTGGATCTTTTAGGAACAGGAAATGCAATGTTTAAAGACCTTATTAAAGATGATTCGCATGGAAGGTGGACGCATGCCATACAGATGTTTGTTATACAAGAAGCAATCAACGATGGTAAAATAAAATTAGTAGATTTTGATAATGGCGACCGCAACATCAATATCTTTCAATTTATATCTCGCATCTTCTCCAACAAAGAAATAAATCTTTTTGATAAAACAATCTTTGAAGTTTTGTTTGACAATTCCGCATTTGCGCTACCTGATTCGTTTAACAAAAGATATTTAGAAATTTTAACTTCAGAAAAACATAGGAATAATCCGTTGTTGATTAAAGAAAAAATTTATTCTTTTTTTGAAGAACGAGATGAATTTATTGAAGAAATCAATAGAAAAAAAGAAAATATAAATAAAAAATCTGGTCAGCGCTATTTCGATTTTGAGGAGAATAAAGAAGAAGATAAAAAAACTCATAACGACAACGACGATGATTTTAAAAAAAAATATGAGTATGCATTTTTTAAAAATAAAGATATCGATCTTATTTGGTCGCAGGAACTTACCAAACCTTTAAATGAAAACACGCTGCATATCAAAAAAGAAGGCGATGAAATTAAATACATAGCATATGGCATGCAACATTTTGATGTCATTAAATTATCTGACCTTTCTCAAGAAATTCAGGCTAATTTAGCCGACTTAAATTCAAATTCTGCAAAAAACACCTTATTACAATTGATCTCAGATCGAAATCATCTTCAAAGTGGGAAAAAAAACAGCTTCTTCTTTCATAAAAATGCCTCACACGACGAACGTAAGGAGGAAGGAAAAAATGAGGTTCCATTAAAAAAAGATGATTGATTTAGGACGTGGATTGATAGATCCTAACACTGAACATCGTTAGTAACATTCACCAAGAAAATTATTGAAACGAACTGGAAAATATGACGAGCAAAAATGGATTAAAAAGTGTTTTCACTGACAAAGCAGCCAAACCTCTCGGACATTATTCACAAGCTATCATCCATGAAAACACTATCTATTTAGCTACTCAATTAGGTATTTCACCTGGAGATGCTTCATCAGCAATAGGTTCCATCGAGCAGCAAACCGAACAAATTATAAATAACGTTGAAGAAATTCTCATGGCAGCTAACAGTCGTTTAGATAAAGTTATCAAAGTAACGATTTACATTGCTGATATTAATTTCTGGCCTACTGTCAATGAAGTTTATTCCAAACGTTTTGGTGAACACAAACCTGCCCGAGGTATTATTCCGTGCCAAACATTGCATAGAGGTTACCAGGTCGCATTCGATGTCATCGCTGCGTTATAATCGATCAGTGGCGGCTGGTCGCAACTTCCTTCCTTTATGGTCCAACGCCCATCGCTTGAAATGGCAGCATGTTTGTTTTTTGTCACTTAATTTTTTAGTTAGCCCTGCTGAATAATTACAAAAAATTATGTATAGTTGCCTCGTTGCAAAAAATAACGAGGATAAAAAAATGCAATCACATCGAGATCATCATATTCATGAATTAACAACCGCCACTATCGTCGACCTATTAGAAAAAAGCGCCTGGAAAAATGACAATCAAACCATCACGTCTGCCAATACAAACGATGATGATTTAGAAGAACCTGACGAACAATGGATAGCCATCAATGAAAATACGTCCGGCATTAATGCATTTTCTGATATTACATTTGACCCTCACGTTAAAAGAATACTTGATGTTGGTGGTGGAAAATTTGATTGCAATCAGAACTACATGAAACATCAAAAAAATATTGACTTATTAGTGTGGGATCCCTACAACCGTTCACAATCTCATAATGATCAAATTCAAGCCGAGGTAAGCAAAAATAAAGTAGATGCTGTTACTTCAATGTCCGTTTTAAATGTTATCCCTGAAGCGGATGTGCGTTTAGCACATATTAATACATTAAAAGCAGCATTAGTCATCGGAGGGAAAGCCTACTTTAAAGTATGGTCGGGTGCACAGCCCCTAAAAGGCACTTACCTCCCATCCGCAACAGATGCTGCTTATCAAGCGAATGCTTATGCAGACCGATTTTTAAGGGAAATAGAAATCGTATTCGGTATGGGCAATGTTAAACTTGACCGCAACATTCCAAATTTAATTGTTGCAGTAAAAACGAGGGAATCCCATACAAGCGAGCATGATATTACTCGTATAAAAAAGAAGTCTGAAAAAGAATGCACGCTATTATCTTGCATAAAGGAAAAGTCAATTAGCCATCTTTATTCACGAAGTAATATCTTTAAATTATTTTCCACCCATTCATCTTTTATCAAAAAAATGGAAGATGATTTCATAAAAAATAATAGACATGCTAATGAAAATTTGCAGCATGAATACGATAAACGATATGGATTGGTGTTATATAAAAAGGATAATGGCATGCGCGCCCCAACGTAAGCGCGCATTTCATTGCGACGCAATGGTTACTTTTGCTGAAATAAATGCTCCAATTCTTTTTGCGCACCAAAACGATGCGGCGACTTCAGTTGCGCCAAACTACTCGTTGCGCCTGTTCCAGAAAAGCTTCCTTCCGCTGGCAAATTGGTAACC
>CAYTKY010000065.1:0-12034 GCA_964438435.1 uncultured Coxiellaceae bacterium
GAAATATGAACTAAATTCTTTTGTTTTTGTAGGTGTGGGTTAATTAGCGGATACCTTCCTTGTAATTCGGCTATCGCTTTCTTCACTTCTTCAAAAGTGATTCCAATCCTGCTCATTGCCTCTCCTAATTGGCGGCTGATCGAGGCTTCCGTACTCTGCCGCCATATAGAGTGTCATTATTTTATTCCTGAAATGTTCTTATAAATTTTGCTTAAGTTTGAATTCTCGGAATGTACCGCAGTCTTTGTACCCGAGCTTTATATAAAGCGGATGACCTTCCTGAGATGCTTGTAATGCAGCAACGTGATAACCCAAATCCTTAGCACGTTTTAATAGGTAAAGTTGCATCGCTTTTGCATAACCTCTGTTGCGTTCATCAGGTGCAGTAGTTAAATCATTTAGTCCAGTTAATTGGGCAAAATAACACGATGAGCCACATACAACGGGCTTATCATTTACATAACCAATAAAATATTCAATAGGATCATCTTCCGTTAAAATGGATGCAATCCATTCAAAATATTTTTTACATGAAGTTTCATCATTTGACAGAACAAGAGCAAAATCCAGTAATGTTTTTTCATCTTTTGCTTGAACAATTCGTAGATCAGAAGGCATGTCAACGCGGCCATCCCATTTATCTAAATCAAAATACATCGCAACGCTATTATCAGTATTGATGTAACCGTTATTTTCTAAGTATTTTGATAAATCATCTGGCTTATCATACGGACTGACCCACCAAGCAAAGGGGATATTTTTCTTTCGAAAATAGCCAGTCACTTCATTAATTTTTTTATTTGCTTCGGCACTAGAAAAATCAGCATCTAACACATAGTTAAAAGTATCATCATGCAATCCAGAGTTGACGATGGTGAAACCTGGTATCCTTATTAACTCGACTTGATTTAAGTATTGAGCAAAGTGTGTCATCTGTACGTTTAGATTAGCTACCATTGCTTTACTTAATTTTTCTTGCGACCATTCATGGAAATATGCGCCTGTATTGGGTGGTAAGTAATCTCTTTTTCTTTTTGGCCATAGTTTTGCTTTTGTATCAATTTCCTGAACTAATTTATCTTTTCCAAAAACATATGAATTCATGTCTTCTTTAAATTGCTCAGCTAAATTTATTTTTAATTCTGCATAACGTTTAGCATCAAGTGGATGTGCAATAACATAATCCCTAAAGTTCACATACCGCTTAATTTGAGGACTTCCTCTTTCGTGGATATGAAGATGAAAGCTAATTTGTTTATCTTGTCTTCTGATAAAAAAGCTACGATGAGGAATAATTTGTCGTCGAATATTATGATAGCTAAGATCATTTAATTTTTGAGTAATATCATCTATTGCATCCAAGTTTTCACACACCAACATCATATCTATTACGGGTTTTGCTGGCACATTAGGAATGGCGGTGCTACCGATGTGATAAATTTCTTTCAGTTGATCGCCAAGCGATTTTTGTAAATGCTGTGATTCTTGTTTATAAAATTCTGGCCACTCAGGAGTGTAAGCCACGATTTCTACCTTACGAGGATTTTTCATACGATATAAGACGTGTGGCAGATCAGCATGAGTGATATCTCGTTCATATTGAAAGCCTACTTTTTCCATAACACGTTGTGATGCTTTGTTTGTAGTAAGAGTAAAACTCACAATATTTTCGAGACGCACCACTTCAAAAGCAATTTCAATACAAGCCTTAGATATTTCAGTTGCCAATCCTTGATTCCAAAATTGTGGCATCAAGGCATACCCTAGCTCTATTTCTTCGTGACCACCTACTTCAACACGCCGTAACCCGCCGCGTCCAACCCATTCGTTGGTATCTTTTAAGTAAAACATCCACAAACCAAATCCATTTTCTTTCCATTGCTTCAAATTCCAATCTAAATTTTCCTGAGTTTGTTCAGCTGTTCGTAAGCCACCTAATGTTGCCATCACGTCAGTGTCATTATGCATAGTGACAAACTTTTCCAAGTCATCAGCTGTTACCTTGATAGCAGATAATCTTTCTGTAGAGAAAGATTCAATCGATTTGAAATTTATAATCGTTTTCATTGCACAATCTACTTTGTGTGGGAATTAAGCCATCGTAATAATTCCTGATCAAACAACTCAGGTTCTTCATATTGCGGGGTATGCCCACTCTTTTCAAAAACGCGAATGGTTAAATCTTTGAAATGCGATCTGATTTCTTCCCATAAATAAGGTGGGTTCCAATAATCATATCGTCCTAGACCGAGAAAAACAGGACTATTCAACTTATCTAAATCTTTTGTGATATCAATTTCACGAAAAACTTTTCCCCAAAGATAATCCATTATTTCTGGATTAACTTTCACATCTTTCCATAAATCGGTTGCGTCAAAATTTTTATCGTACCAAATCATGGGGCTAAATTTTAGAGCTCTAGTAATGAAAGCTTGGCTTGGATTGATATCAATTTCTGCTTGTAGATTTGCTAAATTTTTTGCAAGTAGCTCTTTCCGTTCTGGGCAAACAGATTCTTGAAAATATCGATCAGCAGCCTCAAAGCTTCGTGGACTACTATCAGGACTCATCGCAAGTAATACCAGATGACTCACAGCATCGGGATATTTTTTGGCATATTCCAGCGCCATGTACCCATGTCCCGAATGGCCTATGATGATAATGCGAGGTAGATTAAGTCTTTTACGAATATGCTCGATATCATCCAGTACTGCATCAAGCGTATAATCTGACGACTCTAAGCTGTTAGAGGGTTGTACAAAACCCCGATGGTCTATAAAAACTAAGCGCAAATGATCTCGAAGGCGTTGCGAAAAAGTACGGGGGTAATAGATGGCACTACCGATCACAATGACAGGTTCGCCTGTACCTTCGATTTGATACTTAAGGTCAAATTTACCGACATTAATGCTTCCTGTATTGACTGGCATTTTCTAGGGCCTTTGTTCACGTATTCATAAAATTGGAGGAGTTGAATAATATACCATGCAGGCTTTCGTCTCCACTAACCCATGCCATAAACAAATATTTTGATGTAATGACCTATTCTGCACAAATAATAAGCTATGGAGCGTGTATTATAGGCGGCAAATAGAGAGGGTTTGTATAATGAAAGATTTAAATAATGAACATTTTATCAAAGTAATACGATTTATCTATGACCATATTGATCAACCTATCATGCTGGAAGATTTGGCTGAGTTGATCGGTGTATCCATATCTTCTTTGAAGCGGCTCTTTGTGGAGGCAACAGGACAATCACCTGGCGTATTTATTCGTCGCCTAAGAATGGAATTTGCCTTTCGATCTTTGCAAAGTCAGAAAGACTCTATTCTTGAAGTCGCACTGGGTTCGGGCTTTGAAGACCAATCTGCTTTTGCGCGTCGTTTTAAAGAGACATTTGGGTACTCACCGCGTGAAGCAAGAAAAAAATTAAATATTGTAAGTGAATTAGAAAGCATTACGCTTAATGAACCTGATATTGTCGAATTAACGGATTTGCCTATTCAATCAGTTACAGAAAAAGGATTGTATTTTGAAGCTGCACCAAAAGCCTGGAGCATTCTAAAAGAAAAATTAACAGCTGCTGAATTAAGCGATGATTTTTCAGGCACGTTTATTAGCATTGGACATGACAATCCACATGATGGAAAAGTGAAAGAAGACCAAGTTCGCTTTTCAGCAGGCGTCGCATTGGTTGAACGAAACATTGGAATTGATCGTATGATTTTATCAAAAGGTCGTTATGCTAGATTTCATTATTTTGGAAAGCCAAACAATCTAGGTCTTGCCTATCATTATATTTATGGAAAATGGTCAGAAACATCTGCTATTAAAATCGATAATAAAAAACCTGCATTTATGGAGTTTGATAGTTTTCCTGAAGGTGCAAAGGAACAAAATATTCTTATTCATGTTCCATTAATTTCATGATTATGAAACAGGCGGTTATTAAAGCAACGGTTATGTTAGAAAAATCTTTATGGCTTGCATTATTCGAACGCACAGATATAAAAGGATATTCAGTTGCTCGCACTGTGTTTGGTGATGAGCCTACTGATCCTGAATTATATAATTATATTTCAAGCTCCTTTTATCAAATCAAATTTACAGAACCACAAGCTTTTAAGTTGATTGTTAAACGAAAAAATTATAAAAGGATGCAGCGTGAAGTGAAAAAAGAAATGGAGATAGAAAAATTAAAATTATCAAAAACAACGCAAGCACAAGATACGCTAAGATTAGAATTAGAGAAAAATAAAAAATTAAAAAAGTCGTTATCAAAATATGAGGGAGGAAAACAGCTCCAAGAAAAATTTTTACTGCGGCAACTCAAGAAAAAGAAGAAAAAACTTGGGTATTAAGAAGTGCGCAGATGATTTATTCTTTATCTTGATAAAAATCAATAAATCGTCTAATTTTTGGTTGTAAATGGCGGCTTTTTCGATAGTAAAGATATATTTGTTTTTCAGGTTCTTGATACTCATGCAAAACTTCCACTAATCTTCCATCACTCAGAGCATCAGCAACCATGTAGTCATGGAGATTTACAATCCCCATACCTTGTAGTGCACATTCACGCATAGCGTAACTATCATTTAGCCACAACAAAGGATTAACATGAATGGTTTTCCCATTTTTGAACTCAATTGCATTATTAGGTTTACGCATGTTGTGTGTAATATAGAAATGTTTTGTTAAATCCAAGGGATTTTTTGGCTTACCATATTTTTTTAAATATGTTGGTGATGCGCAAAGCACATACCGCGTCGTAGCAACACGACGACGAACTAATTCATCAGAACCTTCTACCGATACGCCAAATAAAATATCAATGCCGTCTTTTTCTAAATTTGGAAAACTTTCTGCTAGCTGAAATGAAACACGCAAGCTAGGATTAAGACGCATAAATTCAGGCAATTTTGGTAAGATATGAGTGATAGCAAAATAGCGATTTGCCATAACATGCAGTATACCCGTTGCTTCATTTTTACTTTGTGAAAGTGCAACCTCCGCATCAAAAAGTTCGTTTAATGTTTTTTTACATTGTTGGTAGTATTCATCGCCCATTTCAGTGAGCGTTAGTTGGCGCGTTGTGCGTTGCAATAATTGTGTGCCTAATTCATTTTCAAGCGCAGTGATTTGCCTGCTGACTGCCGCGGTTGAAACACCTTTTTTTCGCGCCGCAGCCGCAAACCCATTTTCATTGACTACCGATATAAAAGTCGCAATTCTCTCTAATTTACTCATGATTGTTGCATAATAGTTAACAGTAGTTAATATTTTAGTCTATTGATAAATATTTTGTCAACATTATAATAGAGCCAATAGAGTTATGAGGTGGTTGCTATGCAGTCTAAAACACAACTTTCATTCTTCACGTTATTATTAATGATCTCATTTGCATCGGTAAACGCAGTATTATTTACCCCAGCATTACCTGCTATCGCTGATTTTTTTAGAATATCAGATAATATCGCACAATTGACTATCACATGGTTTTTAGTTGGGTATGCCATTGGGCAATTAATTTATGGTCCTATTGCAAATCGATTCGGTAGAAAGCCTGCGTTATATACCGGCATTAGTTTGCAAATCGTGAGCAGCCTTCTTTGCGTGTTGGCAGGTACATTTCATATTTATTCATTATTAGTAGTAGGGCGTTTTTTACTTGCACTCGGCTCTGGTGTTGGTCTCAAGATGACATTTACACTCATCAATGAAACATATGAACCTGCTGTTGCAGGTCAGAAATTATCATATTTGATGATCGCCTTTGCGATTGCGCCAGGATTAGGTGTGATGTTTGGCGGAATTTTAAATTCCTATTTTGGTTGGGAAAGTACGTTTTATGCAGGAGCATTGTATGGCGTAATATTATTACTACTAACAATGAGGCTGCCTGAAACAAAAAAAACATTAGATTTGGATGCCCTGCAATTCAATCATTTAATTGGAGCGTATGTATCGCAATTTAAAAATCTGCAATTAATATCAGGCGGATTACTTATGGGTGGAGCAACGTGTTTTGTTTATATCTTTGCAGCACTCGCACCATTCATTGCTATTGATATGTTGCATATGAGCAGTACAAGCTATGGTACAGCTAATTTATTACCTCCTATCGGATTAGTATTAGGATCATTGTTTTCTGCACAGTTAGCAAAAAGTTATCAAGCAAAAGCAATTATTCAATTAGGAATTGTTATTGCAATATTGAGTAGCATCACAATGCTATTATTTACCTTATTAAAGTTATCTGCGTTGGTAATGATTTTTATCCCTATGATGCTAAGTTATTTCGGACTAGCGTTAGTATTTGCAAACACCTCAACTATTGCGATGAGTAATGTTAGCGACAAGGCACATGGTTCGGCTGTGATGAATTTTATTAACATGGGATTAGTGACTATTGTCGTATTATCGTTAGGTTTTCTACCTACCAGTATATTCATCATGCCCATCGTATATATTTTAATTTGCGCATCTATGTTTATTTTATTTTCGCTAACTATAAGAGAGGCGTAATGAAAATGACGACGCATATTCGAATCATTTTTCCTGGTTCAAAAATAGATTTTCATACTCAAGAAGATTTAGACAAAATTAATTTATCCGACTGCAAGCTTGATATTGTTAGCTCAAGAGTAGGTCCAGAAACTATTTCTAGTCGATACGAAGAGGTACTCGCAATTCCTGGTACTTTAGAACAAATTGTTCAGGCTGAAAAAGAAGGTGTACATGCGGTCGTGATTGATTGTATGGGTGATCCTGGTGTTGAACAAGGTAGAGAGTTGGTTCAAATTCCTGTCATTGGTCCTTCAAGAACTGCAATGCATATTGCGAGTACGTTTGGGGATCGCTTTGCCGTCATTACTATGGCTGAGGCGGTTAATCCATTAGTCAGGCAACAAGCTAAACTATATAATTTAGAATCTCGATTGGCAGCAGCCTTATCAATTGAAATACCGCCTGCATTATTGCAATCAAATTTATCTCGAACTACCGATGCAATTTGTCAAAAAGCTTTAGAATCTATTGAAGTCTACGGAGCAGATACGATTATTTTTGGTTGTTGTGGAATGATGGGTTGCGCTGAAAATGTCAGACAATTTTTGTTATCTAAAGGTTATGATGTACCCGTAATCGATCCATTGCCCATAGCAGTTCATTATGCAAAAATGCTTGTTGATCTCAATTTATCTCACAGTAAAAAATTATATGGAAATTCAACTTTAAAAAATTATCCTGGATTTACATTGCTATAGCACTCAAAGTATTCTGGATTTAATTTAGATTGCAATTGATCTGAATAAAATGGTTGTTGTGTATTCCAAAATATTATTTTGGTTCCTAAATAATCGCGAGTAAAATGATAAAAATCTAAAAATGTATATGGCTTTCCCGTTTCTGGATTTTTATAGGTATAATCTGGTTCCTGAATAGCCATACTTACTAATAATTTTCCTTTGAGGTTATGGAAGAAAGGATAACTATTTTGCAACTGGGATTTTTTGTAAGGTACAACATCTGGTCCACCTAATCCAATTTGATGAGTTTTAGCATAGGAAAATATTCTACTCATATAATGATGATCATTGTTCCATTCACCGGGAAAAAAATTAACATACTGAACGGCTATACTTTTATGGAATGCTTTTCGTAATGCTGAAATATTTTCAAGTTCCGCATAAAAATACTTATCAGGCGGCAGAGTACGGAAGCCTCGATCAGCCGCCACTTTGGTAAAAACTACATTAAGTTATAATATGAAGTAATAATCAAAAATTAAATAATGTTACAACCGCTATAGTAATCATCTTCTTCCATACATTCAGGCTTCTGAAAGTTTTGTTGATAAACAAATATTATCTGAGGTGAAATGTGTCGATGGTAAATTCGACATATTATACAAGTTATCTGTTAGCGCTTCAGAAAATCCAACCGGAGTGATTCAAGATATCATTTATCCTCAAGTTGGTCAGGAAACATTAAAAAATCTGGCAAAAGAATTATATTTTAAAGGGAAATGGTACCAAACCCAGGTGCACATGAAAATGCACTCATTGTATTCTCACGCCAGCAGGAAAATGTTGCTGGCATTATTGGATGCGTTCACGTTAAAAACAAATCTAAATGCAAGCATACCATTAATTGAAGCAACCCATATAATAAAAACATATCGTGATTTTAATAACGAATTTTATCCTGATAATGTAAATATCACTGTTAAAAATGTAGTTCAAAATGAATGGATCGATTTGGTTGTTGTTAATTCAGAAAATGGTACCAGAAAAATAAATCGGGTTAATTATGAGTTGTCAGTTTTTCAGGAACTAAAAAAACAATTAACTTGCAAAATGATTTGGATTGAAGGTGCCCATCGTTACCGTAATCCAGATCATGATCTACCAAAGGATTTTGATGAAAAGCGGGAGCATTACTATGGCATATTAGGATTACCATTAAGTGCTAAAGAATTTATTGTGCCCCGTAAAAAGGCGCTACATGATAACTTGACATTACTAAATGAAAGTATTCCTTACAATGAAAAAGTTGAAATCATTAGTAAAGATGGTGGTGGGCACATAAAAATTTCTCCTTATGATCCTCAAGCGGAGCCTGTTAATATTAAAAAACTGCACCACGCAATTAAACAGGAATACGGAATAATTAATTTAATTGATATTTTAAAAGAATGTGACCTTCAGATGGAGTTCACCAATCTTGTGCAGACTGTTGCTAGCCGTGAAAATATACCAAGGGAAATACTACAATTTCGAATATTATTGTGTCTTTATGCAATAGGTACAAATACAGGGCTTAAATGTTTAAGTTCAGCGAATGAATCGGTGAGTTACGATGATCTAAAATATGTAAAACGTCGCTTTATTACTGTTGAAAATGTCAGGCTTATTCTTATTGAAATTATCAATAAAATATTAGAAGTACGCGATCCACGAATCTGGGGAGAAGCAACAACAAGTGTCGCCTGTGATTCCAAAAAAATTAGTGTATGGGATCAGAATTTAATGGTGGAATGGTATGCACGTTATAGAGGTCGAGGTGTGATGGTTTATTGGCATGTCGATGAAAATGCACTTTGTATTTATTCTCAATTAAAAACATGTTCTTCATCAGAAGTAGGAGCAATGCTAAAAGGGATATTGCAACACTGCACTAATATGGAAATGAATCAAGTTTATTGTGATACGCACGGACAAAGTACTCTTGCCTTTGGTGTCAGTGAATTATTAGACTTTGATCTGCTTCCAAGACTCAAAAATATGTATGCGCAGAAATTATATTATCCATCATCTAGCCAGAGAAACGACTATAAAAATTTGGATTTAATTTTAAAAGAATCCATTAACTGGAAATTGATAGAAGAAAATTATGATGAAGCAATTAAACACATTGTTGCGTTAAAAATTGGAACAATGGAACCTGATGTTTTTGTAAAACGATTTAGTAAAGATAATTATCAGCACCCTGTGTATAAAGCCATAATAGAGATTGGGAAAGTATCAAAAACAAATTTTATATGCCGATGTTTAATGTCAGAAGAATTACGTATTGAGATTCATGAAGCACAGAATGTCGTTGAGCGGCTCAACAGTGTGATGGGATTTATTTTTTATGGTAAGCTCGGTGAAATATCCACGAACATTAAAGAATATCAGGAACTTGGTATTGTCTGCCTTCATTTGCTACAAGCATGTATGGCTTATATCAATACGATAATCTTTCAAAAGGTGCTATCGAAACCTGAGTGGCAGAATGTATTAGTGCCAGAAGATAAACGTGCATTGAATGTGCTGTTCCATTCTCACATCAACCCATATGGATTATTCCCATTGGATTTGACAAAACGGTTAGGAATTACGGCGGATGTGATAGAAATAGACAATCACGATGAAGATGAAGCCACTATGTCAGATGAGGCATATGAAAAGTCAGCTTAAAGTGGCGGCTGGTCGAAGCTTCCGTACCCTTGGGCCTTTTATGCGCGATATTGACGGACAATGGTTTGGTTGTGGGTCAAATGAACACGGGCAACTTTTATATCCATGTTCTCATGTGTCTAGGCAGATAGAATTGACTGCCATCGAATTACCTAATCATAAACCTATCATCGAAATTCATACTGGAGCTTACTGTACTTTATTGAAGGACAATGAAGGTAATTGGTACGGCTGTGGAAGCAATAGGCATGGTCAACTTAGTCCTAATACATATAAAATGGGTCAGGTATTTTGTATTGATCCAACAGTATTTGAACAAGTAGAAAAGGCTAATTTGTTAGAATCAAGACCAAAAATGTGCTGAGTGGTGGCCTATAGATGCTATGAAAGATGGGCGATTTTCACGTGATGGGCGGCACTGGTCACGACTTTAATAGTAAGCATTGAGATTTGTCCCCTTTTGACACGAATGGGGGCCGAATCTCAATAAAATGGTTAGAATGATATTCCATTTATCTGCCGGATCAGTAATACTCCAAATTCATTTTTTTATTCAAAAGGAATTTGTTATGCAAAAAAAAAATACTTAGTTTATCGCTTACAATCGGATTGTGTTTGGCAACAACCACCTATGCGCAATCTTTTTTATTGCCGCGTGATATGACGTCTCCGGTAATAGCAACAAAAAAAATAGATCGTACGCATAACAGTCAAATTACATTTGCACAATATGTACAAGCTAACAAACTTGATCTCAGTCATGGCTCGGTGAAAGATACAGATATTCCAGGTATTGTTGAATTTCTGAAAAAACATCCTAATGTTACCGTACTGGATTTGTCATGGAATTCGGATTTAACAACAGCTGGTTTAGTGCAACTAGCAGCCATTGATACGCTTACTGATTTAGATATATCAAGAAATGGTAAACCTGCTGATACAACTAATTATGGATTAGAAGCAAAAGATGTTGCACCCTTTGCTAATCATCCATCATTAAAACGATTAAATTTGGCATGGAATAATATTGGTAATGAAGGAGCAGTTGCTTTAGCAAAAAATACAGTGTTAGAAACTTTGGATGTTTCTGTTAACGACATCACCGATGTTGGTGCTATTGCATTAGCAAAAAATAAAGTATTAAAAGAATTATTACTCCGGAGTAATTGGAATATTAGCTTAAAAACAGCCGAAGCTTTCGCAGCCAATTCAACACTAAATAAACTTGATTTAAGACAAACTAATATGACGGATGAAACGGCTGTCGCATTAGCAAAAAATACTCATTTAACCGAACTAGATGTGTCAGTATCTGCAATTGGTGATGTGGGGGCGATTGCGCTTGCGAAAAATCAAACATTAAGGAAGCTTGATTTATGTGAAGATCCTATTGGATTAGAAGGCGCTAAAGCATTAGCTGCTAATAAAACATTAACTGATTTAACGTTGTGTGGGGATTTCATGAGTTCTAAAGGACCCCGTTTTGGTGATGAAGGTGCTGCTGCATTTCGAGATAATACCTCACTACAATCTCTTGGCATTATGGTTGAAAAAGTCACAGCAAAGGGTGTGGCAGAATTAGCAAAGAATCATAACATTAAAACATTATGGTTAAGTGGAAATAAAATTGGTTACGATGGGGTGATGTCATTAGCTAAAAATGCAAATCAATATACTGAGCTCGGATTGGCAGGTTGTAAGCTGACTGACAAAGAAGCGCAAGTATTAGCAGGCATGAATCTAAAAATATTATATTTAGTAAGTAATTCGATTAGTGATGCTGGTGCAGGAGCATTAAGTAATAACAACACATTAGAAAAGTTGAATCTTATGATAAATGAAATTCATGATGAAGGTGCAATGTCATTAGCACAAACCCAAACATTATCTCATTTGAATGTTTTTTATAATCCAATTGGAGAATTAGGATGGGTTGCGTTAAAAAATAATCCGAAAATTTCATTAGATTAGGATCATAAGGAAGCCCCTCATTTATCATTTCAAGGTGAGGGGTATTGCGATCCCAAAATATCACTTTTACTTTATCGCGACTTCGATTAAAAAATATA
>CAYTKY010000066.1:0-11494 GCA_964438435.1 uncultured Coxiellaceae bacterium
CTAATTTACATATGCGTTAGACTTGCACCCATTTTTTAACAATATTATATTTTTCTAAGGCTATTTTTGTCGACTCGGAAATATTCGTATCCTCGGCGATGTTTTCCCTTGCAGCTAAATTTTCTATGGTGATTTCTGGGTTATTGCGTAGATCGTTTCCGACTTCAGCATATTTTATGGTGAAGTAATTAGAATGACTATCAATCTCGGCTTTTACTTCAGCTTTTAACTGGTTCATGTAGGTGTCGCATTCCTTGATTATTTGATCTCGTGAATCCATCAAACTGCTGATTTTTTCCTTTAATTCATTCAATGGTTTGGATGCTTCCTCTCTAATCTTTCTCTTCTGCTCATAAAAATGGTCATTTATTTTTCCTGAAACAGTATTTCTTACCGACAATATGTCTTTCGCTGCATCAGTTTCCCCTTGCTCAGCATCGCTAGCCTCGCTTAAAAATGACCTTAATTTATTATTTTCCTGCAGGTTTCTTAAGACATCCGCTTTATTCGCAGCACGCGTGAATCCCTTTTCTGCCGTCTGCTCCAATATAAAGTATTTAGTAGAATCTTTAAGTTGGTTTATATTAACTCTATTTAATTTTCCTTCTTTAAATTCGAGTTCACCTTTATTGACCTGATTGGTTTCATTGATAACAGAATATGCTCCATCGCGACTTAGATAAATGGTATCTTTTTGCAAATCGCTGTCAGAAATGGTATCAACTAAAGAAAAGCGATACCCTGCAAAACATATTTGCTGCAACTGATCTTTTGTTTCTTCTTCTTCTTTCTCAAGATCAGATATTTTTTTATTATTTCCATCTTTATCATGAATTTTTAGCTTAACAATGAATGCCAATGCGCCTATGCCGAGACCAAAAAAGGGATTTTTTGAAAAGCATTCCGACACCAGAGTACAAATCACTGAACTTAATTCAGAAGGTGCTGATTCCTTAGAAAGGGAGGAGTAGGCGTCCATAATCTTATCAGATTCATTACCTACCCATACGTAAAGAAGGTCGTGAAGAGTTTTTCCATTAGAGATAACAGAAAGGACATTCTGTGGTAATTTATCAGCAATATCATTCAAAGTTTTTATGTTATCTTTATTAGCGTTGAGATAAGTGATGCTCCGATATAATTCATCAGCTTTTATTGTTGGAAGTGTGCTTAGTATGTGATTAAATAGAGCCTGGCAGGCTTTTTTCATTTGTTCCTCGCAGGCTTTTTTCATTTGTTCAATGAGTTTTCCTGATTGTTCAGGATAGCTTTCTATGGATTCAACAGTAAATGCATCCGTTATGCTTTTTGTTTTATCGAGGATTTCTTGAAATGTTTGAGATAACGCAGAAAAAATTGTTTTTTGTTCGTTAGACGAAATTAGGCTTAGCTTCTCCATCAAAACTACTGCTTTTTTAGCTTTTTCTCTATGCTTTAAAAAATCCATATACAAACAGTAATTTTTTTCAACCAAAATGATCTGTTCCAACAGACCTTGGATCTCATTATTATCCGGAGGATTTTTTCGAATAACTGCTATTACTTTCTCAATAAGTTGAGTCAAGTCAGCTAGTTGTTTGGCTGACTGAACTGCTTTTTTCGCTTTTTCAGCATGAGATAATATTTCTTCAATCTGAACTAACGTAGTTGACACACTTGCATTTTTTAATTCATCACATGCCTTTGAAAATTCTTCTTCTGCTTGAATGCGTGGTTTGAGAGATTGAGCTAAGTATTTAGTAAAATCAATCCAATCACCTTCTATATTCTCTCTTAGTATATTCTCTTCGAGACATATTTCATGGCCGCCTGTAGTCGTAGCTTTGCTACATAATTCATCTTTTTTTCCCTCATACTCCATCCAATCCTCTTCAGAGATCCCACAAAAATCTGCTGCCTGATAGACCACTTTATGACTTATTGGCATTCTCTTATTTTCAGCGTCACAAAACCCAAATTTTTTCATGCCGTTGTATATATCAGGATCACAATTATTTTTTGTCTCAATTATTTTGAATTTCTTTTTCCCTTGTTGGTCGGAGCCGAGAAATGGTAACGTGAAAGATGATGCTTTATCTTCCACCTCTTCGACATGATCGGTTTCTATAACTGCAATAAACATCGCTGTTTCATCATTCAGAATAGTGTTGAAAGTGTCCGCATAATTACGCTTCCACCTTTTTTTCTCTTCGTTGAATGTACTGGTTCTATCAATATCCGCTTTTATTTTATTATAAAAATTTCCTACTTCATCACTATCCGAAGCAAGTACCTCGCAACCAACAGGAATATTATTTTTTTCCTCAACTGCAATTTTCTCGCAAAACCATTTAAACGATTCATATAAATCTCCGCGCCGAACAAGAAAATCTCTCAATAGTTCCAATTGCACGAGTGTTTTTGATTTTTTCAGAAGGTGATTATCATGAGATACGTTTTCAAATTGAAAAAATTCTTGCCGATTGGCCTCTGGGATTAACTGCTTGAAATCGAAAGAGTCATCTAAGGTTTTTAAAATTTCTACTCCTCTTATCACGGCATATAGTGTTGTAGGTAATTGATCTTTGATCTCAAGGATCGCCTTATTCGCATTTTCTATTTTTCCTAACCTTTTTTTAGTCTCTGCCATCGCATGCAACGACATGTGCTGAATAAGCTGAAAAAGTTGTTCCTTATAAATGCGATTAAGCGATTCTATTAATGTAGTGGAAATAAATTCTGGTTCGATAACTAATTTTATAATTTTACCTTTAATTGCAATAAAGGCATCAGGATCGTCGACCCAGTCGGTTGATCTTAATTCATTGTAGAAATTATCAAAGAGTGTTTCAATTGCATATTCTTTTTCTTCCGCCTCAAACGCTTCAGAAAGTTTTGACATCATCCCTGTAAAATTCTCTTTCGGTGTGACGAGTTTGGAAAACTCAACAATCGCATTTAAGAATTCAGTGTCTGTATTCCCATTTTTTCGAAGACTATTTGCTAATTTACTCATTACGCCTTCCTCGTTATTTCTTAATCGTTTAATGTGGTTATTTTTCTTATAGCCTCGACTATACAATCAATTTATTATCATTATGTTAACTAGAGAAATATTTGTGTTTTTTTCATCATTAGAAAAATCAAAAAATAGAGATGTTTTTTTGTACAAAGCATCGAATAGGGGTATTTAATATTGTATAGTCAATAAGTTAGCGATGTTTTTTGTAGGCTTCTCAATAAATACGGGCACTGACGCACGGAATCTACACGGGGTCTATATGATAATTATCTTGACCTTCTTGTATCATACGCATCGTTTCCATGCCACTCATTATTGAAAATGCAGGCTATTTTGCAGTCAATTCTTTTGCTAATCTTGTTTTATGTTCCCAAATTCTTCTCGCCAAATCGGAGGTTACGCCAATATACAAATTACCATTTTGTTGGTTTGCAACAATAAAACACGCCCTAATTTTAAAATGTGCTTAATTTGTCAGTATCAGTTTCTTACTACAACATCCATGAAAAACTTTATCATCTGTCACAATTATTCCTTCATAAGGGAAGGCATCGACTGATGAATCATCTGAGCAAGATTGCTTTTGAATGAGGATGACAACCTTTTTTTCATTCATCTTCGCGCGATAAACACGTATATGTTCTATTTTCATATTTTCGGCAGGCTTTGGTTGAACTGAGGATATATTGATTGGCGATAATTTACCCTGGGTAAAAATAAATTTTTTTTCCGTCAACGAAAGTTTCCATAATGGATCAGAACCAATGCAATCAAAGCTATCAAACGCATATGTTGCAACAGGTAAAACTAACAATATTGAAAGCATGATGCATTTTTTAAATTGAGTTAACATGATGACTCCCTTTTTAAAAACGTTAATAATTCCATTACGACAATTAATCATTCACCACTCTTTTAGAGAAATCTTCCTCGATCTTATTTCCCCAGATTAAACGAAGTGCGTTCATAATCGCTAAAATATCTATTATTTCCTGCAAGATTGCTCCAACAACCGGGGTGATAAATCCTGCTGCAGCAAATCCCATGCCTATCAAACTTAATGCCATACCACCCATAGCACTTTGCAAGCTGATGTTACGCGTTGCAAGGCTTAGGTGAATTAATTCATCAACTTTACTTAAAGAATTTTCCATGATAACAGCACCGGCTGCTTCAGCAGCCACATTGCTGTATTGTCCAAATGCGATACCTACCGTTGCTGCGGTTAATGCAGGAGCATCATTAATACCATCTCCCATAAATAACGTCGCTGATTTTTCCATTTCAGCTCTAACAAGAACCAGCTTTTCTTCAGGCGTTTGTGAAGCATGGAGTTCAGATAAATTAAGCAATGTTCCAAGATATTTTACTTCTGACTCTCTATCGCCTGATACAAGCATTATTTTATTAAATTGATGATAAGGCTTGAGGTGGCCAACAAATAATTTGCTTTCTTTACGCGGAATATCCTGAAAACGTAAGGTGCCCGCATAGTGATCATTCATTAAAATGACGCACTCTAATCCGGTAGAAGTCTGTGGTAATTCATTTTTGATTTCAGGAAACTTTTCTAATAATTTTTTTCGATGAGTAATTTGAATTTTATTCTCACCAACAATCCCGACCAACCCTTCTCCTGGCGGTTCCGTTACACTGGTCGCGTTAAGGAATGGGAGATGCTTTTGTTCCGCTGCTTGCAAAATTGCACTGGCCAAAGGATGTTTAGAATAACGCTCCAAACTCGCAGCATTTTGCAAGATGAAGTTGGGTTCGATATCAGCGACAGCCATCATTTCTGTTAGAACAGGTTTGCCATAGGTAAGTGTTCCTGTTTTATCGAAAATCGCAGTACGGCAAGTGGGCAATCGCTCTAGAACGGTCGGATCTTTAATAATGATCGCTTGTTTTGCCGCCATTGAAATGGCGCTGATGATCGTGATGGGAATAGCGATCAGTAACGGGCAAGGTGTCGCTATCACTATCACAGCAAGAAACCGTATTGAATCGCCGGTAACATACCAGGTCGCTAATGCCAAGATAAGAGCCATGGGTGCAAAAACTGCTCCAATTTGATCGCCCAATCTTCTCATGGTTGGGCGTTTTTGTTCAGCCTCTTCTAGCACAGCCACAATAGAAGCATAACGTGATTCAGCAGGTATTCTTTGAACCTGTATGACAAGTACCGATTCACCGTTAATTGCACCTGATAAGACAGATGCTCCTGGTATTTTTGAAATTTGATAAGGTTCACCCGTTAAATACGACTCATCCATTGAACCTTTGCCTTCAATAACAATGCCATCAGCAGAGCACGTTTCATGTGGATAGATAACAATATTATCGCCAACACTCACTTCACTTAAGGGTATGTCTACAATATTATTTAAAATTTTTCGATGAACAATGGTTGGCATGCGTTCTGCAAGTGCTAACAATACGGAAGAAGCTTTGCGCATTGCATAAGCTTCGAGCGCTTGACCACTGGCAACCATTAAAATGATGATCACAGCAGCAAGATATTGATTCAGAATAACCGCAGTTACGATTGCTATTGCCGCCAACGAATCTGCGCCCCAATCGCCTTTAGTAAGTTTTACTATAATTTGAATAAGAGAAGGAACCCCTCCAAGTACGATTGCGATCAATAAAGGTATATGAGAGGACAAGGTTGTTATCGTTTGAAATACAATCGATAGAAAAATTGCTATTAATGAGATGCAGATAACAAATAGCTGCCAGTAAAATTTGGTTGGAAATTTCAGTCCAACGTTAGACATTCATCGAGTCCTTCCCAACATGTGAAAAATCGATTCCGTTGTAAAAAATAATCTTCGACTCACCTTATGACTTTATTGTAATTGGAACTGATTCGCATGACTAATAAAAATTCATTTCATACCGAGATGATCTTGCTCAACTAGGAAAGATACCAGCGCATGACCATCATCATGGGATCTTTCAGGAAATACTTGCCTTTAAAGTCGATCGCAGATTAGACTCGGTCTAGTATTTTAGCGGAATCATTTTAGCAAGCTACCCATCAAATTGCGACAAAACCTAACAATAGCCTCTGATTGATTTGCACTTAACATTAAAGGAACGCATGATGAATTTAAATCTAGAAAACAAAATTGCATTCATTGCTGCAAGTAGTAGCGGATTGGGATTTGCAACAGCACTTGAATTAGCTCGCGAAAAAGCGCGTGTTATTATTACCGGCCGATCAAGTGAAAAATTAGATGTATCCAAAAAAAAGATATTAGATATCATTCCAAATGCAGAAATATTGCCATTAACTGTCGATATTCTCGATGAAACTCAAATCAAACATACGATGGAAAAAGCAGCCCACTTTTTTGGCGGAATCGATATTTTAATTACGAATGCATCCGGCCCCAAAGCCGGTGTTTTTACAGATCTAACGCTTGCACATTGGCAAGCAGCTTTTCAAATAACATTGATGAGCGCAGTGAATCTCATCTATGCCGCATTACCACATTTAAAAAAAAGTAAAGCCGCCAGTGTGTTAACCATCACAAGCACATCAGGCAAGCAGCCATTACCAGAATTATTTTTATCGAATGTCTTTCGACCAGCCGTTCTTGGATTAACAAAATCGTTATCGATTGAATTAGCGCAATATCCCATTCGCGTAAATTCTATTTTACCTGGCTGGACAGCAACTGATCGTAGCATGGAATTACTTAACTATTATTCCGAAAAAAATCACACTTCCATTGAAGATGAAATGGAACGCATCGCCAGTGACATCCCGTTAAAACGCATTGCAACACCTGAAGAATTTGCAAAAGTTGCCGCATTTTTAGTATCGCCTGCCGCAAGTTATTTGACAGGTGTCATGCTACAAGTAGATGGTGGGCGTTACAAAGGATTGATATAAATTTTAATGAAGGCGGACAGAAACGTAAACAAACGAAACTTTCCGCCGGATAAATGAGATGACCCTTAAAATCAATCATCATCTATATTTAAATTTATTTTTGGATTATTTCCTAATGCGGCCCATCCTATTTTACCGATAGGATTATAATAAACATCTAATCGGGATAATGTTTGACTCTGCGCTAATGCGACCGCACCTTCATCATGAATACGATTGGACATCAGACTTAATTTTTCTAACGTTGTGTTATGACTCAATGCCTCAGCGCCAGCATCACTAATCGAATTATCTGCTAAATATAATTCTTTAAGATTCATTCCCGCTAAAAGCGATACGTCTTTATCTGTTAACGAGCAACCCGGCAATCCGAGGATGACATATTGGTTCGCATTTTTTGATAGTAACCGAACACCCTCATAACCAATTTTATTTCCGCCTAACCACAAGTTGGTGATGTTAGGATTTTTTGCTAATGCTGATATGCCATCAGCTGATATTCCTTCCCCTACTAGTTGAAGAGATTTAAGTGACGTATTATATCGAAATGCGGCTGCACCTTCATTACCTATGCGTACCGATTTAGAATGAAATGAATATCCACATAACGCTAAGTCAGTGAGTGTTCTATTAGCAGCCAATGCTTTAGCACCTTCTAAAGAAATCTCAGACCCACATAAATTCAATTTTTTTAGCGTGGTATTGTTGGAAAGTGCAATAGCCCCTATGTCAGTAAGTGATGTAAAAGCAAGCTCAGTTAAGTGAGTATTTTTTGCTAAAGCAATCGCATCATCATCTTTTACATTTGTTTGACGTAAATTTAATTTCTCTAACGTTACATTATTCGAAAAAGAGTTAACTGTCGAAATTCCTTCATTAGCCCAGAGTGACAATTCTTTCAATGTCTTATTTTGTGCTAAAGCTATGACACCCACATCCGAAATATTATTCGCACCGATATCTAAGCTTTCCAACACGGTATTTTTAGCTAATGCCATCGCACCTTCATCACCAATATTATTTAATGATAAATTCAACCGTTTCAAAGAGGGATGGTTGACGAAAGCGACGACATCTTTTGCTTCTAATCCATAATTAGTTGTATCTGTTCCCTTGCCATTTCTTGAAATATCTAAATCTGTTAGCGTATCAATAGCAGCAAGTTGTACTAAACCGACGGATGATAAATCCATATTCCATGACAAATTCAATATTGTGATGGAGGGATTTTTTTTCAAAAATTCAACAATCGCAGGAATATCCGCATCTTTTAATGAGCCATGCCTCAAATCAAGTTTATTCCCTTGCGTGTAACGCGAAAAATTAATTTTTCCATTAAGCAGCCGTTCTACTTTTTTTGCTGGCATATTTTGAGAGATTCCATGAGCGGATAAAAGCGACTGTGCATGCGCATTGATTGTGATGCCCAATCCGATAACAAGAGATAAACTCAATAATTTTTTCTGCATAAAAATTTCCTTTTATAACGATAGCCGTACAAACCCAGATATTGAATCCATCATTTCAACATATTGCGCTATTTTCTACAAAAACTTTTTTACATCTTGAACAGGAGGCGTTGCTTTTACATCGGAAAGATTTCTGGGACCGTCATTCATTAATTCATATTTTTCTTTTTCATCTATCTCGAAGTTTTCCGGAACAACCGCAAGAATAGGAGCTTGAAGCGCATAATCATATCTTGATACCAGCTTAAACCCAGCAGGCACATCAACGCTTGTTTCATATGAACTATTTACACGAACAACATCGTCAGATGAATGAAACGTTCCTACAAACGAATGCCCTTCATTAGCCTCTGGAAATTCATTTTTTTTCTCTTCCTTCTTTTTTTCCTTATCTTTTTCTTTTTTTGATTTAAAGAAACTGAGCATCCATTGTGTCCTTTTATTCAAAAGGGAATTTACCTTCGCCAAACCGTTCGGATGTTAGTCTATTTCATAACCACAAGCAAGCTGTATCACTTTGAATTTTTAACCGTTTTATCCATTATTACGCGCCTTTCTTTTCCTGCAGAAATGAACCCGATTCTCAGGTAATATAACCAACATTACAAACGTGTCGATCGATCGGCACCTCCCTACCCCTGGGCCTACAGCAAGGAGAAACTATGTGGTTTAAGCAAGCACAATTATTTCAACTGACGAATTCAATGCCTTTTGTTCAGACAGCGTTATGCAAAAAATTAAGTGAACTCGAATATCAAGAATGTTTGCCGTTCATGCCCTATGGCGCAGGATGGATATCCCCTATTGATGAAGACGATGCGCCGCTTATTCAATCCATGAGTGCATACATCATGGTTTGTTTGCAAATCGAAGAAAAAATATTACCCTCTGTTGTCATCCGACAAGAACTCGCTAAAAGACTTAAACAAATTGAGATTTCAGAAAACAGAAAAGTGGGTTTAAAAGAAAAATATGCGTTAAAAGATGAAATTACAGCCACCTTATTGCCTCGCGCATTTAGCAAGTTAACCAAAATCTATGCTTACATAGATACGAAAAATCATTGGCTCATTCTTGGAACAGCGAATGCTAAAAAAACCGAACAATTTTTATCTGCATTTAAAAAAACATTCGGTGACACCATTCATTATTTCAAAACGAAAAAACTATCAACCATCATGACCTCTTGGCTGAAATATCAACATCATACATCGTCTTTTTCAATTGAAAAATCCTGTGTACTGCAAGATGCCAATCATCAAAGTCGTATCATTCGCTGCAAAGATCAAGATTTATTTTCAAACAGTATTCAGCTATTTATCAAAGAAGGTTGCGAAATCAAACAGCTTGCTCTCAATTGGCAAGATCAAATTGATTTTATATTGTTAGATGACCTATCAATGCAAAGCATTCGATTTAAAGACGAGCTCATCCAACAAGTAGAGGAGATGGAAGCAGGTAGTAAACAGCAACAATTTAATGCTGATTTTTTAATCATGACAGAAACACTGGATAAATTATTTAAAGATTTATTAACTCTTTTTTCTGAACAAATAGAAAATAATATGGATAAAGTAGTGCCCATGGTTAAGGTTGGCTAAAAAGATACATCCGTCATCAACAGAAGGAAAGCCGGCATGAAAAAGTATTCGCTTTCATTGCATGTCTTTAGAAGAGATTTGCGTTTACATGATAACACGGCCCTTATTGAAGCACTGAAACTATCCGACTGCGTGATCCCTTGTTTTATTTTTGATAAGAGACAAATAGAAAATAATGATTATAAAAGTGATCATTGTATTCAATTTATGGCGCACTCTTTACAAGAGTTAGATGATGAATTAAAGAAAAAAAATAGCCATTTATATTGTTTTTATGGCATAGCTGAAGAACTCATTGCAAACTTAATATCAAAACTTGAAATTAAAGCGATTTTCATGAATCGTGATTACACCCCTTTTAGCCGAAAGCGAGACGAAAAAATCGCACAAATTTGCCGTGATTCTAATCTTCATTTTCATTCTTATGCCGATACGCTACTTCATGAACCCGAAGAAATCGCCAAAGCCAACCATCAACCGTATACGGTATTTACACATTTTTTAAAAAAAGAACGACCATTATCCGTGCCATCTCCCAAAAATAATCCGTACGAAAATTATTATCGAAATCACATTGACCTTGAAAACAAACATATCCTGATAAAGTTATTAGAAAAAAACAACCCTCTCCTTTTTTCAAAGGGAGGTCGATCTGAAGCATTATCGCTATTAAAAAAAATAAAAAATTTAGATCGTTATGAAGAAATACGAAACATCCCTTCTCTTCCTGGGACTACTCGATTATCTGCCCATAATAAATTTGGCACGCTTTCTATCCGAGAATTTTATACTACCGTTATAAAAAATTTTGACAGAACACACCCGCTTATTAATGAATTAATTTGGCGTGATTTTTTTACACACATTGCTTTTCATTATCCTCATGTTTTTGGCGAAGCTTTTCACGCTAAATATAAAAATATTCATTGGAGCAATCATTCCCATCATTTTCATGCTTGGTGCGAAGGACAAACTGGTTTTCCTATTGTTGATGCAGGAATGCGAGAATTGAATGCCACAGGATATATGCATAATCGTGTGCGGATGATTACGGCTTCCTTTCTCACCAAGGATTTACATATTGATTGGCGATTAGGTGAAAAATATTTTGCACAAAAATTGATTGACTATGACCCTGCCGTCAATAATGGCAATTGGCAATGGGTCGCCTCAACAGGCTGTGATGCTCAACCTTACTTTCGTATTTTTAACCCTTGGTTACAACAAAAAAAATTTGACCCTGATTGTCTTTACATTAAACAGTGGATACCTGAATTAGCGATGGTACCTCCCAAGATCATTCATCATTTAAACCAACTGGAGAGTAGACTCTTCACTCATTACCCTGACCCTATTGTGAACCACGCAACTCAAAGCCAAAAAGCTAAAACGATGTATAAAATAATGTCACCGCCTGCCTCCTAACATTATTTAAATGTGAATTAAAAGCTGAAAATTAACTTTGCACAGGACAAAAATTTATCTCATCCCCGTCTTTGCGAGGAGCCTGCGAAGCAGGCGA
>CAYTKY010000067.1:0-11422 GCA_964438435.1 uncultured Coxiellaceae bacterium
TAGCCCCGCAAACTAGCTCGTAAGAGACGCGATTCTAGGGAGCGAAACCGTGTTTGTCAACAGAAACGAACACCTCTGACAGATAAACAAATAAGACTGAAATCTACAGTTGCATGATACGTACTTAATGATAAGATGACCCTCTTACCAAGATCAGTACACCAATCACTATGAAACAAAAATCATCCTCAAAAAAACGAGCTCGAAGATTCTCATCGCGAACTAAATTATTTCAAAATAAAATTTTCGTTAAGAAATCGCCCACTCACGGATACGGCGTTTTTGCTGGAAAATCTATCAAGAAAAATGAAAAAATTGAAGAATGCTACGTCCTCATTTCAAGAAAAGGTGGCGACAAAGCACTAGAAGATTATTACTTTGATGCGAAGGGGAAATGCGCTATTTTTCTCGGGTTTGGTAGCATTTACAATCACGCTGAAGAGCCCAATGCCACTTACACCATCAACAGAACCAAACACATCGCCACCATTAAAGCGACTGAAAATATTGCAAAAGGAAATGAAATTCTCATTTCTTACGGAGACAAATGGTTTAGCGATCGAGGATGGGAACCAAAAAATCCAGCCTCTCAGAAGAAATAGCAAAATATAATCGCCCATTACGAACAGATCTCTTGCACTAATGCCAAGATAATTTCATTGCGCAAAACACGTCACTCAGTGATTCGATTTAATCTTTCATTCACTCGTCCACGCCCTATCAACAGAATAGTAAGATCAATAGACGGTGACACCGTTCCACCCGTCAACACCATACGCAATGGTTGTGCTAATTTGCCAAGCTTCACATCTTGCGATGCCGCCGTTGTCACTAAAACATCGTGTATCATTTCTTTTTTCCATTCAGATAAATCCATCAAACGATCACGCACAATGGATAGTGCCGGCAAAATATCGGTTGGAATTTGGGCTTTTACTTCATCGCTGCATACCACATCTTCGTAGAAATAACGACTACGCTCCGCCATTTCTCGCAATGTTTTTGTGCGCTCAGCTTGTGCTTTAATAATATCGATTAAATCAGGACCCTGACTGATATCTATCTTTAACTTTGCCATGTGCCACGCTAACTCTTCAGCCACATGCTGTGGATTGGCGTTTTTAATATAATGCTGATTCAACCATAATAATTTTTCTGGATTCAATGCAGCAGGCGCACGATTAATGGCCGTAATATCAAAATAACGAATCAATTCATCGATTGAAAAAATTTCTTGATCACCATGCGACCACCCTAATCGTACCAAATAATTAATAAGCGCTTCTGGTAAGATACCTTCTTCACGATATTCCAACACACTCGCTGCACCATGACGCTTAGAAAGTCGTTTCCCATCACTGCCTAAAATCATCGGTAAATGCGCGTAGTGCGGCGGTGTCGCACCCACTGCATGCAATATATTAATTTGTCGCGGGGTATTATTAATATGATCATCACCTCGCAATACATGCGTAATTTTCATATCCCAATCATCGACAACAACCGTAAAATTATAAGTCGGCGCACCATCACTGCGCACAATAATCAAATCATCCAGCTCTGTGTTCGAAAACACTAATTTGCCGCGAATTAAATCATCAAATTCAACCACCCCCTCTTGCGGATTTCGAAATCGAATCACAAACGATTCGGCTGTTTTTTCTTGACGATCACGACAAAAACCATCGTAGCGGGGTTTTTCTTTTTTGATGGTTTGCTCTTCGCGTAATTTTTCCAATCGCTCTTTCGAACAATAACAACGATATGCTTTTCCTTCGTTTAACAATTGCTCTGCCACTTCACGATAACGATCGAAACGTTGCGTTTGATAAAAAGGACCCTCATCATAATTCAATTGCAACCAAGACATCCCTTCTAAAATTGCCTGCACCGATTCGGGTGTTGAACGTTCAAGATCCGTATCTTCAATACGCAAAATAAAAACACCCTGCATTTTTTTTGCATACAACCAACCATATAATGCAGTACGCGCACCACCAATGTGTAAATATCCGGTGGGGCTGGGCGCAAATCGTGTACGAATCGTCATTCTTCTGACCTTACCTAAATAATAAATGGCGCTATTGTAGCTGATATCGTCGTTGGATAAAGCACAATAATACTTTAATCACCGCCGCGACAGGTAACGCCACTAACACACCAAAAAAACCAAATAAAGTGCCAAAAGCCATAATGGAAAAAATAACCATCACGGGATGCAGCCCAATCCGCTCACCAACAAGATAAGGTGTTAACACATATCCTTCGATGGCTTGACCAATCAAATAAACAATCAAGACACCTATTAAAGGATGCCAATCACCAAATTGAATTAAGCTAACCATACTTGCCGTGACCAACACAAAGATGGATCCTAAGTAAGGAATAATACTTAATAAGCCGCCGATTAAGCCGACGACCATTCCCACATGCAATCCAACGATCGTCAATCCCACTCCATAAATAAAACACAATGCAAGCATGACAAGAAATTGTCCGCGAAAAAATGCACTCAACACTTCATCGCACTCTTTCACCAATTCAACAGTCTCTGCACGAATAGCGCTCGGAATCACTTCTTTAATATTATTCAACAAACGATCCCAATCACGTAATAGATAGAACATCACAACGGGTGTTAACACGAGAGTAACAATCCATACAATAATCGTATGGCCTGATTTAATAGCCAAATGAAATAACCAACCCGTCTTAGGTAGTGCGGCAAGCAAAGTAGCACTCATCGATTCAAATTGAACATAATCACCAATTCGCGGCAATAACGTTGTCTGCAACCAATTCATCATTTGTGGAATAACGACAATAAAAGCCATGATTTGTTTTTGCAAGAGAGGTGTGAGTGTCAAAATGATAAGGGTAATCAATAAAATAAAAATCAGAAAAATTAAAATCACACTTAATAAATGCGGTATCCCATGTTTATCGAGTAATTTAACCAGTGGATTAACAAGATACGCTAATAAAGCACCCAATAAAAAAGGAGTCAGCATGGGGCTTAGCAAATAAAGCAAATAAATGACAACGGATGTCAGGAAAATAAAAAATACTTGATTACTTAATTCACGCATGGCTCAACCTCAATGACTTTGTTACCATAGACAATCATCATAACCGATGCTATGAACGATCGGAATGAATCATTTATATGACGACAAATAAAAATACAATTCATTTATTTTTCCTATCGAGCACGTTTCATCTCATCCTGTTGCTTAGCATGGGATTTTTATTGCATTTTTCATCTGATCACATTTCATTTCCACACACACAGCCAGCGACGACAATTTATATTCAGCACACAACTCGCTATCAACCTACTGTTCATCTAAAAAACAAATCACCTATCTCGCACCGACTGACTTCACCGTCATTATTAAAATCTCAACCCACTCCATTGAGCCAATCACCCGATGCACATTCTTTTATTAGTCGCGAACATGCTTCAGAAAAAAACGATGCATTATTGACCCTCTTACATACCGCCATTCAAACTCAACAACAATACCCACAAAGCGCTTTGCAAATGGAGCAACAAGGGCGTGTCACACTATCATTTGTTTTATTTGCGAATGGCCAAATAAAAAATCTCCATCTCACAAAATCATCCGGCATATTCAGTTTAGATGAAGCAGCCTTAACAGCCGTACAACATGCCATTCCTTTTAAACAGGTTGATCAATATTTAAAAAACTCGCGGGAATATACAATTGACGTTGTTTTTGAATTGGCTTGAAAGAGTTAACTTGAAATAATTGACGATACCCTCACCCCCACTTAGAATGTCGAAATTCTAGGGCGATTAGCTCAGCGGGAGAGCACTACCTTCACACGGTAGGGGTCAGTGGTTCGAAACCACTATCGCCCAAATTTTACAGAATTACTTTTTATAGCAGCCATTTCACCCTTGCTGGGGAAACACATCATGATCAATTCATTTACTTTTTGGCAAAGCATCGCTCGCACGCCTTGGTGGATTTATCCCCTTTTTTTGTATGTTCTTTATCTCTGCTATTATGCAACAAAAAAACGTACCGTTTTCATATCCACTCTTTACGCTATGTCTGTTTTTTGTATGACCATTTCTTTTCTTGCCATTCTCATTTTTTTTGATTTTACGTTATCCCACCTAACTCTTTGGTTTGAAGCGGCCCTGGGTGGTGTTTTATTAGGATGGCTACAATTTCGGTTGTTACAAGTTAAAGCATTCAAAAATGAAAATAAACTTTTCATCCCAGGAACAAAAAGTGCCTTTGTGATGATGCTTCTTTTATTTTTATCGCAATATATCCCATCATTTCATTTTTCATTTCATATACAAGACTTGTTACACGGCAAATACACACCCTACCTGATTTCACTCTATGGCATTTCAACAGGTCTCATGTTCGGAAGAACCTGGTATTCATATCGCTGCTTAAAAACAGGACCCTTTTTGTTGGAACATTTAGCCTAACAAAAGACAACATCAACAAAGATTCTCCACCATGGCATTCACATGAGCAGGAACACATTGCGCTAATGTATTCAAATGGTAACCACCTTCTAACACTGAAATCATTTTGCCATCGCAATGCACTTTTGCAATTTTCGCCACTTGCGATGTTAGCCAAACAAAATCTGCTTCTGTTAATTTTAAATCTGCCAAAGGATCGTTGACATGAGCATCAAATCCAGCGGAAAAGAAAATCAGTTGCGGACGAAATGCGGCTAATTTTGCAAACCAAGCTTCTTCAACGCGTTGACGATAAAAATCACCACCTGTCCCTGCCTCAAGGGGTAAATTCAAAATATGCTTATTATCCATTTCATCATCATACCCTGGATAAAAAGGATGCTGGAAACTCGAACAATACATGACTCGTTTATCTGATTGAAAAATTCTTTGCGTACCATTGCCATGATGCACATCAAAATCAATAATGGCCACTCGCTCCAAATGATAATGCGTCAATGCATATAAAGCACCCATCGCAACATTATTGAACAAGCAAAATCCCATTGCTTTATCATATTCCGCGTGATGACCTGGTGGTCGTACATTACAAAATGCAACGTCTACTTTTTTTTCCATCACCAAATCGACCGCTAAAGTAACCGCACCTGCTGCACGCATGGCAGCAGATAATGTATAAGGATTCATCCACGTTTCTGCATCAATGCCTATCATGCCTTCTTTGGGTGCAATCGAGATAATCCAATCGACGTAGGATTTTTCATGAATACTGATGAGCTGCTCATAGGTCGCTAAAGGCGCTTGATAAAATGCTAAAGCGGCTTTAAATGGATATTGCTCCAAAGCCGTTTTTATTACTTTAATACGATCAGGCGATTCGGGATGATCCTTTCCTGCATCGTGCAATTCACAATCAGGATGAGAAACAATAGCAATCGTCATGAATAATCCCCTCTATCCATTCTTCAGATATGTCATTCTTAACGAAAATGATATCATATGCCCCTACCCTTTCACTTTAAGTGACGGATCTCAACGCATGATACAAATGACATTAGCAGAAGCAGCCCTCCTACTAGGCCAACACTCAGCTGAACCTTCAGCCGAATTTTGTGGTATTAGCATTGATACGCGCACTTTGCAACCTGGCAATCTTTTCATTGCGATCCCCGGCTCCCAAATGGACGGTCATCTTTTTGTCGAAGAAGCACAACAAAAAGGGGCGACAGCTGCCATCATTTCTCACAAAATAAAGACTACCTTGCCACATTTACTCGTCAACAATACCACAACCGCATTAGGGCAACTGAGCGCTCATTGGCGCAATCAATTTTCCATCCCATTTATTGCTGTAACAGGCAGCAATGGTAAAACCACTTTAAAAAATATGATCGCTGCCATTTTAACAGCTGCGTGTGATGGGCAAGCATCTTCTGTTTTAGCCACGCAAGGGACACTTAATAATCATTGGGGATTACCGCTCACTTTAGCACGATTAAATAAACAGCATCGTTATGCTGTCATTGAAATGGGCATGAATCATTTTGGTGAAATAGAATATCTCACCAAATTAACACGACCTCACGTTGCCGTGATCACCAATGCGGCGGCTGCACATCTTGAAGGCGTCGGCAGTTTAGAAGGTGTTGCGCGTGCAAAAGCAGAAATTTTTTCTGGGTTAGAAAAACAAGGTGCTGCCGTACTAAATCGAGATGATGCTTTTTTTACTTTTTGGCGAGAAATAATCGGCCAACATCCTTACATAACATTCGGCTTTCATCCCGATGCGGATATCAGAGCTAGCCTCCATGAAACCACTCGAACACAACACATTACATTGCATACGCCTCAAGGTCACATCGATGTTCATCTACCTTTGCTTGGCAAGCACAATGTATTAAATGCATTAGCCGCTACGGCTGCTGCTTTATTAGTTAATATTAACCTTGAGGACATTAAACAAGGTCTTGAACACATTCAACCTGCACCTGGTCGCCTTCAGTTGCACACCTTAGCGAATGGCGTAACCATTATTGATGACACTTACAATGCCAATCCCTTTTCATTGCAAGCAGCGGTTAACACGTTAGCAAGCTTTGCGGGGAAAAAAATTTTAGTGTTAGGTGACATGAAAGAATTAGGGCCTGAAGCGATCTCGATTCATCAAGCCATTGCACAATCGATTCGCCGAGCGGGCATTGATTTTCTTTTCACTTACGGCGAACTAAGTGCGAACACATCAGAAGCATTTGGTGATGGTGCTTACCATTTTGATGAGCAAAAAAAATTAATCGACGCATTAAAACCTTTTTTATACAACCAAACAACCATTTTGGTAAAAGGATCTCGATCGATGAAGATGGAAAAAATTATCACTGACTTAATGCAATAATAATTTCATAATAACAAATGAGGAGCGTAAAAAATGCCAATAAAAACCCCTATTACAATTGCATATGGTGATGGCATTGGTCCTGAAATCATGCAAGCAACACTCAACATACTGAATGCAGCCAATGCACTCATTGAGCCAGAAATAATTGAAATCGGCGAGAAAGTTTATCTGCAAGGCTACTCATCCGGCATTCCTGATGAAGCATGGAAAACATTAAAACGAACAAAAGTTTTATTGAAAGGCCCGATCACTACACCACAAGGCGGTGGTTATAAAAGTTTAAACGTGACTTTGCGAAAAACACTCAGTTTATTTGCTAATGTTCGTCCTTGTGTTTCTTACGCGCCTTATGTTTCCACAAAATTTCCCAAAATGGATCTCGTCATTGTTCGCGAAAATGAAGAAGATACCTATGCAGGCATTGAACATCGCGAAACAGAGGAAGTTTATCAATGCTTGAAAATTATCACGCGCCCAGGTTGTGAACGCATCATTCAATATGCATTCGAATATGCACGCAAATTTAATCGCAAAAAAGTAAGCTGTCTCAGTAAAGACAATATTATGAAAATGACGGACGGCTTGTTTCATCGTGTCTTTAATGAAATTGCTGCGCAATATCCTGATATTGCAAATGAACATTTTATTGTTGATATTGGGACTGCATTAATCGCCTCTCAACCAGAACGTTTTGACGTGATCGTCACTTCGAATTTATATGGCGATATTATTTCAGATGTCGCAGCACAAGTAGCAGGTTCAGTCGGCCTTGCCGGTTCCGCCAATATTGGCAATCAAATGGCCATGTTTGAAGCGATTCACGGCTCTGCTCCTGATATTGCAGGAAAGAACATTGCTAACCCCTCCGGACTCTTACATGCAGCCATCCAAATGCTCATTCATATCAACCAACCCGATGTTGCAACACGCATTGAAAATGCCTGGTTAGCCACGCTAGAAAGCGGCATCCACACTTGTGATATTTATTCAGAAACCCATAGCAAACAAAAAGTAGGAACACAAGACTTTGCCGATGCTGTTATTGAGCGCTTAGGACAACAACCCGCTTATTTCACACCAGCTCATTACAAATCGGGTGCTTATGCAAAAATTGAATGCTATGGTGACATCCCTCACACAGTAAGCAAAAAAGAATTAATCGGCGTTGATATCTTTATTGATAACCCAACCGATATTCCTGCTCATACGTTAGCTGATCAACTTAATAAAATAGAAAGTCCTTTAAAACTCATTGTGATTACGAGTCGCGGCTTAAAAATATGGCCTCATAGCAGTATTGATACGCCTTATTTGCGTCATTGTTGTTGCCGCTTTCAAACATCCGCAGATATTAATCAGTTGAGCGTGACGCAGCATCAAGCCATTCTAGATTTACTAGCGCAAATGAATACGTTGGGATTGGATGTCATTAAAACAGAAAATTTATATACCTTTGATGGGCAATTAGGCTTTACCTTGGCACAAGGACAATAGAATAGTTGTAACTCAACGCAATATCAGTTACCTTTTTTCAGTCAAAATTCGGAGCGCTGCACGTGACGACTAACCAAAACAATCTACCTAATTTGGAAGATTCTTTAGCAGAAATTTCGCAATTAATTGAACAATTCGAACAGAGTGAATTGACTTTAGAAAAATCACTCGCTCATTTTGAACGAGGCATTGTGCTCGTTAAACATTGTCAAAAAATTCTTGAAGACGCTGAGCAAAAAGTTCAACTACTCATTCAAAATAATCAACGCGAAGAACTCACGTCTTACTCAACGGATAATAAAGAGGAAGGATCATTTTAAATGAAACTTGCATCCACCAACATGACGCTTGATGAACTCACTACACTTTGCACAACGCGTCTTAAAACACTTTTTACTACCCATTTAAGCAACATTCCCTCTCTTGAATTAAAAACAGCGATGGAATATACCTTATTTAATGGTGGCAAACAGTTACGTCCCTTGTTGATTTATGCAACGGGATTTATTTTTGATGCGCCACTCGAAAATCTCGATATACCTGCAAGCTCTGTCGAAATGATTCATACCTATTCACTGATTCACGATGATTTACCTTGCATGGATAATGCCGACATTCGTCGTGGCAAGCCCACTTGCCATAAGCTACACGGTGAAGGTATGGCTGTATTAGCAGGCGATGCTTTACACACGTTAGCACTGCAAATCATGACCAGTCATCCTGCCTCATTGAAAACAGAAACACGATTACAAATGCTGAAAATATTAAGCCAAGCTTGCGGGCCTTATGGCATGGCTGCGGGACAAGCGTTAGATATCACGGTGATGCATGACGAAACAATCTCCACCGATTTACTCCTGAATATTTATCAATTAAAAACCGGCGCTTTATTTGCGGCTTGCATTGAATTAGGTCGTCTCGCATCAAAAGATAATGATGATTTTAATCAACAAGCACTTCAACAATTTGGTCATGCTGTTGGTCTTGCTTTTCAAATTCAAGATGACATTTTAGATATTGAAATCCCTGCCCATATTTTAGGTAAAACACAAGGCACCGATTTAAAAAATAAAAAAATCACCTACCCTACTTTAGTCGGCATTCAAACAGCTAAAGATAAAGTACAATCGTTATATCAAGAAGCATTAGAAGCGATTAATTATTTTGGTCATCGCGCACAAATGCTCAGAGAGTTAACTGGGCACTTATTAGAGCGTAGTAAATAAATAATGGATTAAAAATCATGCTCATTGCGCTTTATTTTTTTATTAATGAATGGCCTCCCCGTCTTAAGCATCGCTCTACTGGGACCTGTTAGAATAAAAAAATGAAGCTTAATCGCAACAATCTCTAGCAGATTGCCTTAAAATAGGATAAACTTTGCACATTAAAATAATTTTTGAAACAAGCGATGTATTGCCCATTTTGTAATACCAACGACACGAAAGTCATTGATTCGCGCCTGATTCGTGAAGGTAATCAAACACGACGTCGACGTGAATGTCCCGATTGCAAGGAACGATTTACGACTTATGAAGTCGCCGAATTATCATTACCGCGCATTATTAAGCGTGATGGTCGTCGGGCGCCCTTCAGCGAAGAAAAATTGCGAGCGGGTATATTACGCGCATTGGAAAAACGCCCTGTGAGTACCGAGCAAATTGAGACAGCCATTGCACGTATTTATCGCAAAGCCATGACGGGGGGCGAACGTGAAATTCCTTCTGCGCAGGTGGGTGAATGGGTGATGGAAGAATTGCATCAACTTGACCAAGTTGCTTATGTCAGGTTTGCTTCTGTTTATCGCTGTTTTCAAGATATTGATGAATTCCGAAAAGAAATAAGTAAGCTGACACGACATGCCAAACGAACTAAAACCAAGCACCATCAAATTAGAAAATAAAATGACCAATCCTATTGCAAGACACAATGCACGGCGCTATGCCTTACAAGCCATGTACCAGTGGCAATTAGCCGGCACTTCGATTCAAGAAATTGAGTCTGAATTTTTGCGTTACCATATCACTAAAAAACTGGACATCGATTACTTTAAAGAGTTAATTCACGGCGTCCCCAAGCATCAGCATGAAATTGATCGTGAAATGCAGGGATTTCTTGGGCGACCCCTGAATGAAATTGATCCGATCGAATTATCTGTATTACGGTTAGCTATCTATGAATTAATAAAACGTCTTGATGTTCCTTATCGGGTAGTGATCAATGAAGCCTTAGAGCTCACAAAAAAATTTGGCTCCATTGAAGGGCATAAATTTGTGAACGGAATATTGGATCGCATTGCTAAAAAAAATCGCGCCACCGAGATAGCGTTAAGAAAAGAATAGTTGCGGCTTAAGGTCTAATAAAATATAATTCACCCTCTTTTTGGCAATGAAAGTAAGCGTTGGAGTATTTTCGAATGTACGCAGTGATTTCTAGCGGCGGTAAGCAGTACCGTGTTAAACAGGGAGACACCCTGAAATTAGAGTCGCTTCCTGAAGAAGTGGGCGCAACCGTTCATTTTGATAAAATCTTAATGATTGGCGAAGGCGAAAAGGTCACGTTAGGTAAGCCTTACCTAACAGAATCCAAGGTCGCGGCGACAGTGGTATCAACCGGTCGTCATAAAAAAATTCATATCATCAAATTCCGTCGACGCAAACACCATGAAAAATGGCAGGGTCACAGACAGAATTATACTGAAGTCAAGATTACGCAAATCGAAGCTTAAGAGGATTTTGCAATGGCACATAAAAAAGCAGGCGGTAGTACACGTAACGGTCGAACTTCTAGGCCTAAGTACTTAGGTATCAAACGTTATGGTGGTCAGATTGTTAAAGCGGGCGAAATCATCGTACGCCAACGAGGAACGCAATTTCACCCCGGCATGCACGTAGGCTTAGGGAAAGATCATACTCTCTTTGCGCTTGTTGCGGGTCGCGTGGTCTTTGGAATGAAAGGTGCTTTGCATAAACGATGTGTTAGCATCGAACCTTTGGCAGCAGAAGCAGCGTAACTCTATTTTCTGACATTCAAAATCAAAAAAGCCACGAAAAAACGAG
>CAYTKY010000068.1:0-11380 GCA_964438435.1 uncultured Coxiellaceae bacterium
ATCTAGAAAAAATAGGTATACTTAAAAAATAGCAGGTAGTGATCGAAACCCTACAAGCAAACCTGAGGAAGTCAGAGAGATAATTGTGGTGCGCATGCCTTGAAAAAGGAAGCCTAAAACATTACTGAGACATCCACTTAACATTTTCGGGTTTTCGATCACGCCTGCTTTTTTCTGTCACAATTTCAATTCTACTAAACTTCTTTAATGCGAATGAAGGTTCATTGATTTGATAGCACGTGTACTGGCATTCAAAAAATTTTTCCAATACGGGTAGGATCGGTTAACTCATTGATAAATTAAGAATTCGGTATCGTCCCGCACGGAGGCCGCCCTGCCTCATTGAATCTGAAAATAATATTTTTTGTCTCTCTGTCATGTTACACGAAAAGAGAAGATAAGGATGACACTAAGAAGTCGCCATATTTCAATCAAAAGAAACCTAGATAACGACAGTTGAAGCATCAGTGCTTATTACATTTTGCGACAGAATCTGATACATTTCACATGATTTTAAAAATGTACAAAAAAAGGAAAAAGAATGTCTGAATTAACTTCAATACGTTGTGTTGCTTGTGAGGGTGGCATACCGGCACTCACAACTGATGAAATTAAAAATTTATTACCCGCTGTGCAAGGTTGGGAAGTGAGTAGTGATGGTAAATATATTAGCCGACGCTTTACCTTTAAAGGCTTTTATAAAACCATGGCATTTGTGAATGCGCTTGCATGGATTGCCAATCAAGAAAACCATCATCCCGATATGGAAGTCGGATTTAATTATTGTCTAGTTAAATATCAAACGCATGCGATTGATGGATTAACCAAAAATGACTTTATTTGTGCAGCAAAGATCAATCAATTAGAACGATAAGTAGGATATAATAATGATTACCTTAAAAACAAATTATGGCGATATTAAAATTGAATTAGATCATGAAAACACACCGGTTACTGCCGATAATTTCTTATCTTATGCTAAAAATGGATTTTATAATGGCACGATTTTTCATCGCATCATCGATGGCTTTATGATTCAGGGCGGTGGTTTCGACGACAAAATGCAACAAAAGAAAACACAAGCCTCTATTCGCAATGAAGCCAATAAAGGGCAAGGAAATAAACGCGGAACAATCGCCATGGCTCGCACATCCGATCCTCATTCGGCCAGTTCCCAATTTTTTATTAACGTCGTCGATAATGATTTTTTAAATTATACGTCTGAAACACCTAATGGTTGGGGTTATTGTGTTTTTGGTAAAGTCACTGAAGGCATGGATGTTGTCGATAAATTAAAAAAAGTTTCTACCACAACACGCGCAGGTCACCAAAATGTGCCCGTTGAAAATGTCATCATTGAAGAAGTGATTGTGACTTAAAACCATTTCATTTTTTTAAAGACATATAATAAAACTGCACCGCAAAGAATCATTAAAAAAAGGGCCCAGAAATAACCATATTTCCACGTTAATTCTGGGATCCAATGAAAATTCATGCCATAAATACCTGCAATTAACGTTAACGGCAAAAAGATAGCAGCAAAGGCCGTGAGAATTTTCATGGTTTCATTCATTTTTTGCATCAATGCATTATCAATTTTATCTAATGTGCTATTTAAAATATCTCTGACAGCATCCGCTTCCGAAACAACCATTTGGCTATGGTTAAATAAATTATTTAATGACACGCGACACTGTTCAGACACAACAGTAATTTTTCGCCCCGAAATACGCATTAAAATATCTCGCAAAGCAGCAATATGATGCTTAACTTTCATCACATAATTTTTAATATCCATGACTTCAACGTAAATATTATGATGTGTTTCTTTGATATGTAAATCCATTTGATCGGCTAATAAATCCAAATCAAATAAAATATCTGAGTAATCATTAATCACATTATCCAATACTAAGAATAAAATAAAGCAGGGTGTTTTTGCGTATTTCAATGCTTTAGGATAAGCTTCTGTGAATGAAAGCAATGACGGAAGCGGTGAAGAAGAAAGGGTCAGACAGTATTCATCGGTTAAATGAATAATTAAATTCTCAAAAGCAATTCCTTCCCGATGTTTTAATTCTGTTGAAAGTGGGCATTGAATTCGAATGGTCAATGAGTCATCGGTATCAATGAGTTTAGGCATCGTATCTGACTGGTCACATAATTGAATTACATCGTCAGGCAAGTGCAATTTTTCAGATAATTGTCTAAAAATATCTTCTTCACTTAAATCACAATGAATCCAAAAAATTTTATTTTTATTTTGCGAAGTAAGATCAAAATCATGCAACGAGCGTTGAAAATAAGCACGTTCATGCAAATGAAATTCCACGCACACAAAATGTAGATCGATCATAAAATTCCTTTTCGAAGAGCTGATTATAATCAAACCCCTATCTAATAGCATAACACAATTAGAAATTATCGCGTTTATTTTGGTATAAATTCCAATAAAAATATTGTCAAATTCATCAATAGTGATTAGTATTTTCGATTGTTTTAAGACTGACAAAAGGAATCAGTATTGTGGAAGCAACTAAATTATTACCCCCCTCTTCAGTCGAAAATCGGTTATTACATCGCCTCTTACAAGCCTGTGTTCGAGAAAAATTACTCCCTTCTTCATTCAAAGAAAATTCCTTATTAATCTCGCTTACTCAAAACAAAAAAATGATTGTGCTCAATGGCGTTCGACGATTTGCATTAGATAAATTTGACTATGATGGTGATATTTTATTGATAAGCGATAATCAAACTGCCTTATTAAAAAATACGTCTCTTTTTCTTTCTCTCTTATATCAAGAAATTAAAGAAGATATCGCACTCAATCAATGGGAAAAATTTGCAAAAGAAATTGAAAATTGCGCTGCAAATGACGCTTTATCTGAAGAATGTCATGAAAAATTTAATCAAGAATTAATACTCGCCATCAAAAAAACAAGTTGTAACAATTTAATCGAATACCTTCAATCTTATTTTTCAGCTCATGAACAATTCTTTTTTTTCGAACGTTGGGCCACGCAAGGTCATCCTTATCATCCCTGCTATAAAACCAAATTAGGATTCGATACGAAAGAATATTTAACTTATTCATCTGAATTCAACCAGGAATTTCCTTTGGCTGTCGCTGCCATCTCGATGTCTTATCTTCACTTAGAAAGCGAAGATAACACATTCGATTATCGACGATGGTTTTCAGAACAATTTCCAATGCAATGGAAAGCTTGGTTAGAAAAAATGGGTACATTATCATCAACCAATTATTTGCCTATTTTTATTCATCCTTGGCAATATCAACATGTTATAAAAAATGTATTTTCTGATTTAATTGAATCGAATCATTTTATTTTATTTCAGGATATTTTCATTGTTACCAAACCAAGCCTTTCTTTTAGAACACTGATGAGCTGTGAATTGCCACATCAGCCTCATTTAAAAGTGCCTGTTGCAGTACAAAGCACCAGTACCATTCGAACACTTTCTCCTGCCCATATTCAAAATGGCCCCAAAATCGTCAAGATATTGCGAGAAATTTTTAAAAATGAATATCACTTTAATCATTCAATAAAATTGCTTAATGATATCTGTGGGTTGCATATCAAAGGTTATCCCGATGATATCGCGAAACAATTAAGTATTCTTTATCGGCAAAATCCGGCTTCTTTGCTGGAATCAAACAAGCACTTTCCCATGCTCGTTGCAGCTTTCTTTGAAATATCACCCTATACGCATCAGCCTTTATTAATTGAATTGTTAGCAAGCACAACTGACCTTACCATTGAATCTGTAAAGCGTTTTTTTGATGATTATTGTGGAATCGTTTTACAAGCATTGCTTGATTTATACTTGCTTTATGGCATCGCATTAGAAGGTCATCAACAAAATACCCTGGTTGTCTTTGAAAGTAATCGCCCCTGCCATTTATTGATCAGAGATTTAGGTGGCATTCGTATTCATATACCAACATTAAATAAGCGTGGCTATGATTTTGCAGCTTACCCTCATTCGCCCATTGTTTGTCATGACATCACGGAAGCGAGAAATAAATTTTTGCACGCAACCATTCAATGTCATTTGGGTGAAATGGTCACGCTATTATCCAAACATTTTCATACAACAGAACTTCCTTTTTGGAAAATCGTTAAAGAAAATATTGAAATTCGTTTTATGGCGTTACGTCATCGATTAGACAAAGATCAATGGGAGCAAGAATATAGGGCTATTCTCTGCGATAATTGGCGCGCAAAAGGGTTGATGCGGATGCGTCTTAATAATGTCGATAGTGATTATATTTTTGTGCAATTCAAAAATCCTTTACGAGATATTTAAATGACTCGCATCAACGAATTTCATACCCAATTAAATATTCTCTGTTTTGGGCAAGCTATTTTATTGTCTGTGATCACCATGAGTCTACCTTATTGGCCCTTGTATATTTCGACACTCGGACATTATTCACCGCAAGAAATTCGTTATTGGAGTGCGGCTATTTATGTGGCACCTTTTGTTTCTTCTACTATTAGCTCGCCTATTTGGGGAAGAATTGGTGATACGTATGGTTATAAGCCAATGATCATTCGTGCTTGTTTAGGCTTATTCATTACACAAACATGCCTATTATGTTTTTCGCATGTTTTTCTGATTTTGCTTTTTAGATTTTTGCAGGGGATATTGGCTGGATTTATCGTCACCGCACAAGCTTTCGCATTAGCGGTGAGTCCAGATCAAAAACGTGGCACAACTATCGGGAAATTACAATCAGCCGGTGCTATTGGTAATTTGCTAGGCCCTTTTTTGGGAGGAATCATTGCAGCATTAGCGGGTTATCACGCGATCTTTATTATTTCATCCATCATTTGTGGCAGTGTGACACTTCTCTTTTCTTTAACGTTACAAGAGGCTTATCCCTCTAAACAATCGATAACGGATTCCAACTCTTCCACTGAATCGCCTAAATTATTTCAATTACAACATCATGTTTTAATTTTTTTAGCGATACTTTTTTTCCTTCAATCAGCACAAGCGATTGTGACACCTATTTTTGCTTTATTTGTCGTTGAAAAATTACATGGTCATGATGTGATGATTGGTTTTCTCTATGCAGCCACTGGTTTCATGATATTTTTGAGCGCACCGCGTTGGGGAAAATTATTCGATCGTCTCTCTGAATCTGAACATTATGTTCATTATCTGATTATTTCCCTTTTATTCTTGTCAGCAATACTGCAGGTTTGCCAAGCTTATTCGACTAACGCCACAGAAACGTTTATTTTGCGTTTATTGTGGGGTATTTGTCTGGGTGCGTTATCACCTGTTTTATTGAGATTATTAGCAGACAGCGCAGACAAGCGCCAACAAGGCCTTTATTTGGGTTTTGGTAACAGCGCAACTAAGCTAGGTAATTTAATTGGAATCATGACGGGCGCATTAATTGAAGCACATTTAGGTTATACTCATGCCTTCTTAACAATTTCGTTATTTTATCTATTGTCTGGGCTTCTGTTGATTAGCATGAAACCGATTGTCAATAAGCAAAATATTCACTTGAACCCCAACAATTAATCGGTACACTAGCTTGACAAAGAAACAGCGAAGCATTCTAATTACGAATGATTCTTATTTCGATTTACAACGAGGATCCAAAAAGAATGAATAATTTTTTTAAAATCATCATGTTATTGATTTTACCTCTGTTATCACTGGCTTCGCCACCCTCTTCACCGGTCGCCAACATTTGGCAGCCTGCCGCTCAGCAAGTTTGCGATCAAATTAATCAGGCAGTCCATTTTTATGAAAAAAATGATGTGAAAAAGGCACATCTCACTGCCGTGATGGCTTATTTCAAAGGGTATGATGCAGAAATTGAACCAGCTGTGCGCATCACGTTAGGCGGTCCGCATGTTTTTGAAATGGAGAGAAAATTTCGAGATCTCTCCACACTCATGACACCGAATCCTGATAAAAAACAATTTAAAATAGTCAACGATGCAGCCATTGCTTTATGTCAGCTTGTGAAAAAAGATGCTGATGCATTGAATGCAAATCATGTACAACGACAAGTGTTTAAGGTGGAATAAATAATGAAAAATTTTTTTAACCCCTATTCAACTGCTCTCTGTTTTTTACTTTTCTTCGTTACTTTTTTTTCGATGACAACCAGTTATGCGGAAAATTCAACTTCCACCAATTATCAAACAGTCGTCGAGCAAATTCAGCAATTGGGCGATCAATTAGTGACTCACTACACACCGCAAGATGCGTTGACCGCAATGGATGGTTTTAGTAAATTATATTTTGATCATTATGAAGCAAGCGGAATGGAATTAGCTGTTGCTGCTATTTCACCAACGATTAATGCCAAAACAGAAAGTTATTTTACGCAACTCATTGGTTCTGCCAGCAACAATGTCAGTCAAGCGGCTTTACAACAGCATTGGCAAGCATTGCGCTTGCAATTAAATGCTGATTTAAATTTATTAAATAATCATACCGGGAATTATTTTGCGAATGCGTTTACTCAGGCATTTAGTATTTTATTGCGTGAAGGATTTGAAGCTTTATTAATTGTCACCGCATTACTCACTTATTTACGTCGATCTGACCATCAGCAAAAAATAAAATACATTTATCGTGGTGTGGGTCTTGCTGTCGTCGCTAGTGGAATCACCGCTTATCTTTTTGCAACTATTTTTAAAAATTTAGGTTCTCATCGTGAAGCGATCGAGGGCATCACCATGTTATTTGCATCGGCAGTCATGTTTTACGTGAGTTATTGGTTGTTTGCAAAACGTGAATCTGCTAAATGGCAAAGTTTTATTAAATCAAAAGTCAATCAAGCTTTAATGTCGAGTAGTGCCACGGCATTAGGATTGGCTGCATTTTTAGCTGTTTATCGCGAAGGCGCAGAAACCATTTTATTTTATCAAGCCTTGTTCATTAATCAGCAAGGACAATGGCTCGGGATTTTATCCGGTTTTATTTCAGCTTGTTTTGCTTTGTTTTTGCTTTATTTCGCCATGCAACGTGCCTCATTTAAAATCCCTTATCGATTATTCTTTACTTGCACTTCTCTGTTTTTATATGGCATGTCTTTTTCATTCATCGGCGGTGGAATACTCGAATTACAACAAGCGGGATGGATTAACATCACGCCTATTCATGGTTTGCCGCCCCTGCCATTATTGGGTATTTTTCCTGCCTGGGAAAATATGGGTGCACAACTCATTTTTTTAATTCCTACTCTGTCTTTATTGGCATGGTACACTTACCGACAAAAGAGAGTGAGCCGCCATGAGCATCGCGCATAAAAAATTAAGTCAAATAAAAGTAGTCACAAATTCACGTTACTTAAACCGTCGTAATCGATTATTAGAACGTATTGAGGATTTTTTTTATCGTCATAAAAATAAATTACCTATCGTTCATCTCACTTTATTTTTGTTGTTTTTAACATTAATTGCATTACCTTTATTGTTACCGCAACCCTCAGAACAAGCGACTTTATTTACAAATTTTACTTTATTCGCACAATTTTTATTGTGGGGTCTTTGGTTTCCTTTAGTATTTGTCTCGGTTATTTTTACTGGGCGAAGTTGGTGCGGCATCTTATGCCCGATGGGAGCTGCGTCTGAATGGGCAACAACGATCGGATTGCAACGACAAATTCCTGCTTGGCTAAAATGGGAAGGCACACCCATTTTAAGTTTTTTGCTAGTCACGATACTAGGACAAACCGTTGATGTGCGAGATCAAGCGACTGCCATTGCAGAAATATTTGGCGGCACTTTATTGCTTGCATTACTGATTGGTTTTTTCTATGGCAAAAAAAGCAAACGCGCCTGGTGTCGTCATGTTTGTCCCATTGGGTTATTACTTGGGATTTTTTCACGTTTAGGGATCGTGCAATTTGCGCCAAAACAATGGCGAAATGGGAATGATCGTTACACTGAAAAAGGAATTTGTCCCACGATGATTGCGGTCAGTGAAAAAAAAGAATCGCGTCATTGTATTCAATGTTTTCGTTGCGTCAAACCGGATTCACCCGGTGGATTGTTCGTTCATTTTAGACGCTTCGGTGAAGAAATCATGCAAATTCGCAAACATTCTCCCAGCTTAGGAGAAGTCATGTTTATTTTTATGAGCACCGGCATTTCATTGGGCGGATTTCTTTGGCTTATCTTGCCGAGTTATCAAACCTTACGTCAAACGATTGGCGAATGGTGTATTAATCGCGGTTGGAATTGGATTGGTGAGAGTGGTCCTGCTTGGTTGATGAGTGTCCATCCAACCTTACATCAAACTTATAATTGGTTGGATTTTTTCATGATCGTTGGCTTCATGTTAACGTGGATGTTATTAACAACGTTTGTTTTAAGTAGTTGCACATTAGCGAGTAGTTATTTAGCGGGCTATTTTCAGGCAGATAAAACATTAAAAGAACGGTTCATTGAATTAGGTTATCAATTCACACCTGTTGCCATGCTATCAATTATTTTAGGATTAGGTGATACCCTTTTCAGCACATTGCAAAACACGCTTCAGATGAATCACCTCATTTTGTCGACGATTAAACTCATGTTATTCATTGGCAGTATTATTTGGAGTATTCATCTCGCGAAACGGTTACTCACCCAGCAAGGTGTCAGAGGAATCAGAAATTGGATTGCGCTCAGTCCTGGTATCATCGGTAGTTTATTTATCGGATTCGCTTGGTGGCCTGCTATCTTTGGCATCCATTTTTCATTACTCGAACAATATCGACAACAACTTGTTTTTTTGAATTAACCAGGAATTTTTTCATCATGACATACAAGCAAAAAATAGTAATCGCCGTATTATTAACATCCGCAACCACTTCTGTTTTTGCGGCGGAAACACCCATTGGTCAAGCCATCGGAAAAAATGGCATGGAAATTGGTGCGGTTTATTTGCAATCCGTCACAATGGAACCTGCCTTACCGGGTGAAGATAATCCGTCTGACATTCATTTAGAAGCGGATATTCATGCGATTAAAGGCAATCCCAATGGTTTCGGTGTGGGCGAATGGATTCCCTCACTGCAAGTCACTTTTCATTTAACAAAAGAAGGTTCTGCCTGGCAAAAAACAGGCTCTTTAATGGCCATGGTTGCGAGTGATGGGCCACATTACGGCGCCAATGTGAAAATGGATGGCGCTGGAAAATATCAGCTTACCTACCACATTAATCCACCGCCCTATAACGGATTTTTACGACACATCGATAAAGAAACGGGAGTTGGAAAATGGTGGACACCGTTTGATGTGAGTTGGTCATTTACTTATTTAGGAACAGGAAAGAAAGGGGGATATTAACTCAATAACAGGTAGCGCTAAGTACGGTTTTGTTGCAAAAATAGGCCTGTCAGCGAGTTTGTGTCATAACCGCTTATTTTCCGCCTATTTCGCTATTTTCAGAATTTTGAACGGATTTCGGCTGAGAAAATACATGTCATTTTATTTTAAATGCTGCACAATAATCGCTTCTTGTTGCTGGCGTATAAATTCACGCGAATGCAGACGACTACCTAACATTCTTTTGTATCGACCAATCGCACGCTCTGCTTGATTTCGCTTTCGATAATCACGATCAATTATTGTTTTTAAGGCATTGCAAAAATAAATGGCTGCTAACATTTTATTTTCAAATGCTACTATGCTTATGCAACGGGTCCAAACAATTTGTTAATTAGTTTATTTTGCGAAATGATATCGTTTTTATCAAAATATTTAACCTGGTCTTTTTGTATCATACGCATTGTTTCCATGCCACTCATCGTTGTAGATGCGGTATCAACATAGAGATCATTAGCGGTTTCATTATTCTTCTTATGCCTATTGAGGTATCCTAGCCCTGCGATGATAGCTAACCTGTAGCAGGAAACTTTATTTTGACAACCATCCCGGTGGCTATACTTTTCAATGAGCCTGGGCATTAGGTTGAGCAGCTGGACAAGAGGTATGAATGACATTACACAGATTGGATCAAACGAATACACCGTATGCAAATTTAGCACCCGATCTTATCTTAAATGCAATCGAAAGTCTTAGCTTTCGTTGCACGGGAAGTTTATTTCCTTTAAACAGTTATGAAAATCGTGTTTATCAAATAGGAATAGAAGATGCAGAATCACTCATTGCAAAATTTTATCGACCTGGTCGTTGGACTAATGAAGCCATTATCGAAGAACATCAATTTGCTGCAGAATTAGTCACGTATGAAATTCCAGTGATTGCACCACTTGCCAATTCCCATGGTGAGACACTGCATACTTATCAAAATTTTCGTTTTGCACTATTTCCACGCAAAAGTGGTCGTGCTTTAGAATTAGATAATTTAGAACAGTTAGAATGGATGGGACGATTTATTGGGCGATTACATGCTGTTGGTGCTTGTCAGCCATTTCAACATCGCATCACGCTCGATACACAAAGTTATGGTCATGAACCTTATCAATTTTTACTTCAACATGACTTTATTCCGCAGGAGTTAAAACATAATTTTTGTGAAATCACTGAAACAGTTTTGCAAAAAATCGAGCACCGTTTTTTGCAAGTAGGTCATCTCCCTTCTATTCGTTTACATGGTGATTGTCATGCGGGCAATGTGTTATGGAATAATCTAGGACCACAGATCGTCGATTTAGATGATTGTTTAATGGGACTTGCGATCCAAGATATTTGGATGTTACTTTCAGGAAACAAGCATGATACCGATTTACAATTAAAACACATTTTGCGTGGCTATCGAGAATTTCATGATTTTAATCATCAAGAGCTGCAACTTATCGAAGCAATGCGTTCACTCAGAATGATTCATTATGCTGGTTGGCTTGCAAAGCGTTGGGAAGATCCCACTTTCCCCCTAAATTTTCCTTGGTTTAACACGCCACGTTATTGGCAAAATCAATTGCAAAATCTCCGCGATCAAGCTTATCTACTTGATTTGGATGATTAGGATTACAAATTCACTTTTTAAACTTGTAATCTAACCCCGCTTCAATAGAAACGTAAGTTTGATAAACTACGAGTGAATAAAAGGTAACCACTCACAGTGTTTTTAAGCTGCAACAGCTAATGCGACATTAGTATCAGCAGTAACTTTAGGCAATAGAGAAGGGAAAGCAGATTTTTCAATATGACTTTTGACCGCGCAAGTTAGATAATTCAAAATATTTCTTCCTTGCAATTTACAGGTAGCAACAACAGTCATGACTCTTTCCATATAGAGAGAACCTGCTTTTGATTGTGTGCCAAAACTGGTTTTTCTCCAAATAGCGATTGTTCTGATCAGTCGTTCAGCTAGATTGTTGGTTGGCTCAATACCATCAGTTTCTAAGAAGCGCCACAATGCCGGACCGTAC
>CAYTKY010000069.1:0-11099 GCA_964438435.1 uncultured Coxiellaceae bacterium
TTTCTATATTTAATATTATTAAAATTAATACTATTTAAATAATGACTTTCATTTTTCTTACGTGAATCCTTATGCGGGATCGATTATTAACGAAGGACAAATTTTTGCGGCTCAACATGGCTTAATTGCACTCATTGCACCGAGCGTCGTGAATAAAGGCCTTATTCAAGCAAACTTAGGGCATGTTATTTTAGCATCAGGTAATTCATTTACGATTACTTTTTCAAATGATGGCTTAATTAATTTCACTATCGATGAAGAAACGACACAAGCAGGCAAAGATAAAGAAGGAAATACATTAAAAAATGGCGTACTCAATACAGGAAGTCTCATTGCAAATGGCGGAAAAATTTTAGTAACAGGAAAAACCGCTTCAGATATTTTAGATCGCTCAATCAATATGAAAGGTGTTGCACAAGCAAACAGTGTGGAAGAAAAAAATGGTGAAATTATTTTTAATAGTGAAAATGGCGCTATTGAAATAGCCGGCGAAACCAACGTATCAGGAAAAAATTCGGGAGAAAAAGGTGGTACGGTTAAAGTTCTCGGAAAAATAATTGCGATATTAGATGATACATTCATTGATGCTTCCGGTGATGCCGGCGGTGGCACCATTTTAATTGGTGGCAATGCTTATGGTGCAGGTCCTGAAACGAACGCCACTTACACTTATTTTTCACCCACGGCCATTGCAAATGCTGCTGCATTAAGCACCGGTGATGGTGGCAATGTGGTTATCTGGGCAAATGACGTAACACAATTTTATGGCAGCATCATTGCGCGCGGCGGTGACTTAGCAGGAAACGGTGGATGGGTTGAAACATCCGGTCATTATCTCGATGTCAATCAGCATGGCATCATTGATTTGAGAGCACCTCGCGGTACATTTGGGACATGGTTACTGGATCCTTCCGATGTGACGATTAATGATAGCGCAACGTCATCTATCGTATTAAGTGGTTCAGGCCCTTACACTTATACACCAAGCATCGGAGCAAGTACCTCGACCTTAAATGCAGGTGATTTAGGAACACAATTAGCATTAGGAAATGTGACCGTTGTCACAACAAGCACCGGTGGTGGAAATGGTGATATCACATACAGCGCATCAGCCGTTACACAAGCATTGCGAACAAATTGGGGAAGCTCCGCAGCAACGACTTTAACTTTAAATGCGGAACGTCATATTTCATTCACCACAGCGTTAACATTAGATGGTTCAGGAAAAACAATTAATTTAAATGCAGGACAAGCCATTGCAACAGGAAACGTTAGTATCAATGCCGCATTAAATGGTGATTTTGCTTTGAATATCGCAGCCGGCTCATCAGGCAGTATTACATTAGGTGCCGCATTAGGTGGCACAACGCCCCTCACAAGCATCACAACCAATAATGTCGCAACGGCTATTAATGGCAATATCACAACCAGTGGTAGTGCAGGACAAGTTTATAATGGTCCTGCCACCATTAATGCCAATCGAACATTCACTGCGGCTGCCGGTACCGTTACGTTTGCAAATACACTGGATTCATCGAATGCGACAGCGCGCACACTCACCGTGAATACAACTGGCACAACCACATTTGGTGGCGCAGTAGGTGCAACAAATAGTTTATCTTCCATCACAACTAATGCAGGCGGCAGTACGGTCATTAATGGTGGCAGTATGCGTACAACCGGTTCGCAAACATATAATGATGCTGTTTCCGTTGGAGGCGTCACCACCTTTACTTCGACGGGCGGTTCAGGCGATATATTACTTGCCAATGCATCGAATAATCTGACATCCACACCTGTTTTTTCAGGTAGTATACGTGATCTTTCATATACTAATTCAAATGCATCCGCGGCATTTCCAACCATTCCATCTAGCTTACGCAACGTTACCTTTAATTTTAGTAATGCAGGAATAGATTTAGCTGCCATCACTACAACAGGTACACTATCTGTCACCGCGAATGGCACCATCACACAATCAGGTGTACTCGCTATGACAGGCACAACTTCATTAGCAGCCGGCTCGGCCAATGATATAACACTAACAAATAGTGGTAATGATTTTGGTGGCGCTGTCACGATTACAAGCGGAAATAATGTTTCATTAACCGATACCAATGCCTTAACCTTTACAACCGCAACAACCAATGGTGGATTAAATGCAACAGCAGCAACGACAATAACGTCAACAGGTGCACTGAGTTTAGGTGGTGGAACAAGCACCTTCACTTCGACGGGTAACAATAACATCGGTTTTAACTCTACGCTGAATGGTGCAACGGATTTAACGGTCAACACAACAGGTAACACAACATTCACAGGCATTGTTGGCGGCACAACTGCCGTAAAAAGTATCCTCACCAATGCAGGCGGGACAACCAATCTGAATGCCAACTTAACCACTACCCATGCACAAACTTATCATGATGCCGTTGTCCTAACAAAAGCGACGGCACTTGGTATGACATCAACTACTAATAATGGCGCCATCACATTTGATACAACCGTTGATCTAGGTGCGGTCAACACAACACCTCTCACCGTTTCAAGTGGATCAGGAGCAATCACTTTTTCTAATGCCATTGGATCAGGTGTGAATGGTGCATTAGGTGCCATCATTTTAAATTCGACAGGAGCAACCACATTATCAAGCACATTAAATGCAGCGAGCTTAACAACCAATGCAGGCGGAACAACAACATTAAGTGGAGGAACAATCACAACGAGTGGCTCACAAACATATAACGATGCCGTCATCATGGGCGCGAACACAGCATTTAACACAACCAATACGGCTGTCAATTTTGCATCAACACTTGATCGCGATATATCAACTGCACGCAATTTAACAATTAATTCAGGCAGTGGTGCCATCACATTAACAGGTGATGTTGGATTTAATGGAAACGGTGCATTAGGAACGGTTGATTTAAATAGCACAGGAACAACAACCATCACAGGTCGATTAGCGGCTAGTAGTTTAACAACCAATGCAGGTGGAACTACGAGTTTAGGCACAACCACTATCAATACAAATAATGATATTCTTTTTAATGATGCAGTCACCTTGACCACTGCTGCAAAAGTATTAACAAGCTCAGCTGGCAATATCACTTTTAATAGCACATTAAGTGGCGGATTTGGATTAACATTATCTGGCAATACCGGTATCACATTTAATGGTATTGTCGGAGCGACTGCCTTAGCAAATTTGGATATCACCGGTGCAACAACTATTAATACAACAGCGATCACTACGAGTGGTTTACAACGCTATCGCAGTGCAGTCATCCTCGGTGGGAATTTAACATTCACGACAACAAATAATTCAATTACATTTGATTCAAGCATTGATCGCGATGCGAGTGTACGTAATTTGGTTGCAAGCGCAGGATCGGGTGCGATTACATTAACAGGCGATGTCGGCGCGGGTATCAATGGTGCATTAGGCACAATAAATTTAAACAGCACGGGCACAACAATTATTTCAGGTATCGTTTCGGCATCGAGCTTAACGACTAATGCGAGTGGAACCACTGTGTTAAATACAAGTAATATCACAACCAGTGGCAATCAAACTTATAATGACGCCGTGACTTTAGGTATCACAGCTAAAAATTTAACGAGTAATACAGGCTCTATTACATTTGCCAGTACAATAAATGGTGGATTTGGTTTGACATTATCCGGTAATACGGGTGTCTCACTGTCAGGCATTATCGGCGGCACAACTGCATTAGCTAATTTAGACATCACGGGTAATACCACAACCGGTTCTGCTGTCACCGGAATCACCACAACCGGCACACAACGTTATCGCAGCGCGATCACATTAGGCGCCAATCTAACACTCAATACAACAAACAGTAACATTACATTGGATACAACGATTGATCGTGACGGAACAGCGCGTACATTAACAACCAATGCTGGATCAGGTAATTTATCTTTCGGTGGCAATATCGGGGCCGGCATCAATGGTGCATTAGGAGCACTAACATTAAATAGCTCAGGAACGACTACGTTAAGTGGCACAGTCAATGCAGCCAGTATCACAACAGATAGTGCGGGTAATACCGCTATTGATGGTGGAAGTATAACAACAGGTGGTTCACAAACATTTAATGATGCAGTGACATTAGGAAGCAATACAATATTCACTGTCACAGCAGCTGCTTCTAATATTTTAATGCCGAATACATCAAACAACATTAATAAAATAATTACTTATGCAACGAATGGTGTTGGAACCATTCAAGATATTTCGCTCAGCAATAGCAATGCCAGCGCAGTGATTCCAACCTTACCCAGTAGTTTTCGTAATTTAACATTGAATTTTGCTAATACAGGAATGACATTACCCACACTAACACTAACAGGTACATTAACAACTACAGCAGGTGGTGACATTGGACAGAGCGGTGCATTAGTTATTACGGGTGTTTCAACACTTAATTCGGGAACAAACAATATTATATTAAATAATACGAGCAATAATTTTAGCACGATTGGTTTTACGCTAGCCGATAATGCAACAATCCGTGATATTAATGGTGTTATTTTAAGTGCTTCCACTTTAGCCGGTGAATTAAATGTGACTGCCGGTGGCGCAATCACACAAAGTGGCATATTAACAGGTGACACACTCACTGCTAAAACAGTACTAAATACAGGTGCAGCCATTACTTTAAACAATGCGAGTGGTAATGAATTTAATAACATTAATTTATTTGCAAGAAATTTAGCTGATAGCGCTAATGCAGCAGGTGCAATCAGTTATCGTGATGCAACAGGTTTTAATATCACCGGCATTGGCACAACAAGTACCTTATCATTACAAAATAATAATACGCCGAGCAACAGTCCCATTACACAAGGATCATCACTCGCTAATGCGATCACTGTCACAGGAACAACCACACTCATTGGTGGCGCAAGCAATGATATTAGCTTAACGAATATTTATAATAATTTTGGAACAATCGCCATAACATCCGGCAATCATGTTTCACTCACTGACAGTACCGCAATGACATTAGGCACATCAACTGTCTCAGGTGCATTGAACATCATTTCAGGTGGGAACGTGACACAAAGTGGTGCCACTATCTTAACTATCGCAGGCACACCTACATGGACCGTGACTGCCGCTAATTCAGATATTTTATTAGGTAATGCGAATGTATTTTCGACAACACCGGTATTCACAAATAATGGAAATATACGTGATTTAACGTTACGCAACACAAGTGTGGGAGCTTCAACACCCATCATACCAAGTGGCATCAGAAATCTTTCTCTGACCTTTAACAATGCCGGTGTCACGCTACTATCAACCAGCCTAAGTGGCACATTAACCGTTGTTGCAAATGGCACGTTTGAAATTCCGGATGGTCATACTGTTTCAACAAATAATGCAGCTATTAATATCACGGCTAACGATTTTGATTTACAATCCACAGGCACGTTAACCAGCGGGACCGCTCGAACAACCTTAACGCAAAACACAGCTGCTGCGAGCATTGCGCTAGGTAATGCCATTGGAACGATGACTATCAGTGGCGCAGAATTACAACGCATTTTAGCCGGCACCATGACCATTACTGCTGCTAGCAATGGTCAAATTCTTATTGATGGATTAACCGCTGCCAATACAGTCAATATTGCAGGCATTACCACACTCAACGCAACCGCAGGAACAACTGCGTCTATTTTATTTGATAATGCACTTTCTACATTTACCAATGGATTAACAGCGACAACTGATACCACTTTTGTTATTAATGATGGCGCTGGTTTACATACAAGTAATACTGCAATTTCCATCACAGCCCCTGATATAAATTTAAATAATACAGGAACACTAAATAGTGGCACAGCAACAACCACTATCACACAAGCTACCGCAAGTGCCAGTATTGGATTAGGCGATACAGCAGGAACCATGACGATCAGCGGTACTGAGTTGCAAAATATCACAGCCAATACATTAGCGATTGTAGCAGCTAGCAACGGACAAATTATTATGGATGGATTGAACACCGGAAACAGTGCGAATATTAATACCGTTTCACTCACAGCAACCGCAGGCACATTAGGTTCTATCAGTGCAATGAATCATTCGTCTACCTTCGCAAATGATTTGACTATATCAACAGACAACGCTTTGACCGTTGATGATGGCGTCACATTAGGCACTCAAAATGCCGCATTAACGATCGTCGCAAAAAGTTTAGATTTAAATACCAGCGGTGCATTAGATAGCGGCGCAGGCACGATTAGCATTCGTGGCAACACGGGTGATGTTGATGTTGGCAACACCAATCCTGCCAATAATATGAAAATTGATCACAGCATGTTACAACGAATGACAGCGAACACTTTAACGATTGCTAATACAGGTGCTACTAATTTAATTATTGATGGCGTAACTGCAGCCGATGTAGCAAATATTGCTGACACCATTACATTCGATGCCACTAATAATACGAATGGTATGATTTATTTTCAAAATAATGCTTCCACATTCAAAGCAATGACTGCTTTATCGCAAGCTAATATTAACGTAAACGTGCCCATCACAACGACTATCGGTAATTTAACACTCAATGCAAATACGATCGGAACAACAGGCTTTTTGAATTTATCTGCTGATCTCACTGCATCCGGAAGTATGACGTTGAGTGCACCAGCCACCAGTGGGACTGCTGGTATTATTTTATTAGCACCTGTTTCTTTAACAGGAACCGGGATAACCATTTCATCTGCCCTTGATGGTGCCTATGATTTAACTTTAATTGGCAACAATACAGGTGATATCACGATTAATGCGAATTGGGGTGAGACCACGCGATTGGGTTCATTAACCATTAGAAACTATCGCAACCTCACAAGTTATGCCACTATCCAAGCAACATCTTATACTCAAGATGAGGCAAGTGGTGTCACCCTTTTTAATAATACCGGATTGCAAATATCAGGACATGCAATCCTGGAAGGTAATGAAACAAATGGAAATATCAACGTAGGATCATTAACAATTAACTTATCTTATGGCCAATTATTTGGATTTGTGAACGGCTTGTCAGGCGAAAATGCGATCAGGGAAATGCAAATATTAAATACCATCATTCCAGGCAGAATTTATTTCGATCATATTGATATTGCATCTGTTTTTCCACCCACTCCACCCACACCTCATCACATTGAAGCACCTGCACAAATTGTTTTTTCTCCGCTTTATCATTCAGATTCAACATCGCTTTATTATTTCGACAATACGGAAGGACCTTTGCTTGAAAATATTTTCCCAATTTCAAAAAATTGCGTCAGAGTGAGTGATAATCCGCAAATTGATATTTGTTCGATATTGTAACTATCATACTGATTTAATATATTTCCAAGTTGTTCCGGTTGCACCATCTTCGATGATAATATTTAAACTAGCTAATTCATCGCGAATTCGATCTGCCTCTTGCCAATTTTTATTTCGACGCGCTTCATTACGTGCAGCAATCAAGCTTTCAATTTTTTCACCATCGATTTCTACGCCCGATTGAAAATAGTGATTAGGATCCACCTGCAAAATACCTAATGAATTCCCCAAATATTTCAGCAATGCACCATGTGCGGCTGCCATGACATTATCTTTATCTCGCAATCGTTGAATTTCGTGCGCTAATTCAAACAATACCGACAAGGCAACGGGTACATTAAAATCATCATCCATTGCAGCAATAAATGCTTTTTCATAACTAGTTTGCTCTGCTTTTTCTGCCGTAGAAAGAAATCGTAAAGCGGTATATAACCGGATTAAAGATTGTTTAGCTTGAAACAAAGCTTCTTCTGTATAGACAAGTGGACTACGGTAATGATTAGCAATCAGGAAATATCGAACGGTTTCTGCATCATGATGAGATAAGACATCTCGTATTGTCACAAAATTCCCTAATGATTTTGACATTTTTTCTTTTTCCATTTGCAAAAAACCAGTATGCATCCAGAAATTGACAAATTTCCCATCGCTAGCAGCGCGTGATTGTGCAATTTCATTTTCATGATGCGGAAAAATCAAATCGCGACCACCTGCATGAATGTCAAAATGGTCTCCTAACAACTGCATGGCCATCGCAGAACATTCAATATGCCAGCCAGGCCTACCTTTTCCCCAAGGCGAATCCCAAGCAGGCTCACCCGGTTTGGCTAACTTCCACAATACAAAATCGAGTGGGTCTCGCTTTACATCAGCGACCTCAACACGTGCTCCGCTTTCTAATTGTTCGAGATCATGATGAGATAAACAACCGTAATCAGTAAAACTTCTCACATCAAAATAAACATCGCCGTTACTTGCAACATAGGCATGATGATTCGCTAACATTTTTTCGATCAACGCATTCATTTGTGATATGTAATTTGTTGCACGCGGCTCATGATCAGGCTTCATTAAATTAAGCGCAGCAAAATCTTCATGCATGGCTTGAATAAAACGTGCTGTGACGGCTGAAAATGTTTCGCCTTTTTCATGAGCACGCTTAATAATTTTATCGTCAATATCGGTAATATTTCTGACATAACAAACTTCATAACCACGAAAGCGCAAATAGCGGATAACCACATCCATGGCCGTATACGTACGTGCATGACCTAAATGACAATAATCGTACACCGTCACACCGCAAACATAGAGATTAATTTTGTTCGCCTGAATAGGCTTCAATATTTCTTTTTGGCGGGTCAGCGTATTATAAATCGTTAACATTTTTTTGACTTCTCGCTCACCTGTTGAAAAGCATGCCCCAATCGATGTTTCATTTTTTCCCGACCCAGTATTTGTGCAATATGAGCCAATTCAGGCCCATGCGTTTGTCCTGTTAATGCAATGCGCAACGGCATAAATAATTTTTTACCAGAAATACCTAATGTTTGTTTCATATCATTCAAAATAGTCGGTAAGTCTGTGCCATATTTATCGACAGCCTGCTCCGCTTCAACAAAAAATTGCTCGCCTGCTTCACGAAGAACCGCCAAACAGTCATCGGATATATCAACCACATCATGAAAAAAATTCTTAGCCCACATTAACGCTTCTTTAGGAAACGTGACATTCGCTTTCATGGTTTCAACAAAAAGTGATTGCATGGATTCAGGAATTTGCTTTGCAATCTCTTCGCCTACCCAACGCCACCAATCAGATACTGCCAGCGCTTGTACAGCATGCTTTTGCCAATAAAGTAATTGATGCGTATCAAAACGTGCTGCAGAGCGACTCACTTTTTCAATATCAAAATAATTTGCTAACTCATCAAAATCTAATAACGATGGGTTATCACAAGCATGACCTAATCGAGCTAAATAATTAATAATAGCGATAGGTAAATAACCCTGATTGCGCATTTCTTCAATGCTAAAACTCCCGTGTCGCTTCGATAATTTTGATCCATCTTCTCCAACAATCAGTGATAAATGTCCATAATAAGGAACATGCAAATTCAATGCGCGTAATAATATGATTTGTCTTGGCGTATTAGCCAAATGATCTTCACCACGCAAGACATGCGAAATATTCATCGTCGCATCATCAATGGCATTACAAAATAAAAAAGGAGCCGTACCATCCGCACGACGTATAATGAAATCACCTATATCTTGCGTCTTGAAATGTTGATGCCCTTTCACCAGATCTGTAAATTCAATATCGGTATTAGCAGGGACAATAAAACGCCATGCCGGTTTTTTTCCTGCCTCTAACTGTTGTTGAATTTCTTCTTTCGATAGTCGACGACACTTGCCAGAATAACGAGGCGCTTGACCTCGCGATAATTGAATTTTACGCGCTAAATTTAATTCTTGATCTGTACAAAAACATCGATAAATCAGCTCTTTTTTTTCAAGCATGTCATAGTATTTGGCATAGATAGGCTGACGTTGCGATTGCCAATAAGGGCCATACACTCCATCCACACCTGGACCTTCTTGCCAATGTATTCCCAGCCAATGCAGATCTTGCTGTTGTAATTCAGCATAACGTTCTTCAGAACGAATGGCATCGGTATCTTCAATTCGCAAAATAAAAACGCCTTGATGTTTAGCTGCAAATAACGCACTAAATAACGTTGTGCGCACACCACCAATATGCAAATTACCCGTTGGACTGGGCGAAAAACGCGTACGTATTTTCATTGTTTATGAATTCCTAGCTAATAACATGATTCGTTTCATTTCCCTAACAGCAGGTTCTAATCCCATAAAAATAGCATGAGCAATGATACCATGACCGATGTTTAATTCGTTAATTTGTGGAATACTTGCGATGGCATATACATTCTGATAATTCAATCCATGACCTGCATTCACCACCAATCCTGCTTGATGTGCAAAATTGACGGCACTCATAATACGCTCCAACTCGATATGTCTCATTTTTTCTGATGTTGCGTCCGCATAAGCTCCTGTGTGAATTTCAATCACGGGTGCACCACAACGAACAGCCGCTTCAATTTGCCGATGATCAGGATCAATAAATAAGGAAACATCTATTTGATTGCTTTTTAAATGTGCCGTGACTTCCTTAATTTTTGCTTCATTGGTAATGACATCTAATCCACCCTCTGTTGTTAATTCTTGTCGTTTTTCAGGCACCAAACAAACATATTCGGGTCGAATTTTTTCAGCATATTTCACCATCGCATCCGTGACAGCCATTTCTAAATTTAATCGCGTTAATAACACTTCTTTAATTAATTCAATATCACGTTCTTGAATATGTCGACGATCCTCACGCAAATGCACCGTAATGCCATCACAACCACCCTTTTCAGCTGCATAAACAGCCTCAACGGGATCAGGGTAACGAGTTAATCTCGCTTGACGCAATGTCGCGACATGATCAATATTAACGCCTAATAAAATGGTTTGTGTTTTCATTATTCCCTCTTTTCATCGTTGTGATGACGCTTCGGAGGTGGCTGTGATTCAGTGAATTGTTTTTTGCAATGACTCGTGGGGCGGCGCCCACCCGCGGGGTTAGTGGAAAAAAAAAAATGAAGAACAAAGAAAAGAAGAGGAAGAGAAAACGGAAAAAGGGAAAACGGAAAAGG
>CAYTKY010000070.1:0-10983 GCA_964438435.1 uncultured Coxiellaceae bacterium
TAAATTTTCGATTGTCTGACTATGGCCTTTAAGCGTTATTCTACGACCACCCTCTGTTATTGTAATACCTGTTAACCACACATGCGTTGTCGCTATTTGTGTAAAGCCGATCAGATAATTTGAAAAAAGTTCGTCATTTTTAATAGCTTCTAATATAGGTCTTTCCATGCTAATTTCTTTTTCTAAATCTTCAATTGATTTCTTGACATCTTTAGAAAAAAGCAAAGATGGGTACTGTTTTTTTAGCATCGATACATTTTTTTGCAATTCATTTTTCTCAATGATTTTATTATGCTTTTCAACTGATAGCCGATAAATGCTCCACAAAGAAAAAAAATAAATTAACATTAAGAAACAGGCAAAAGACAAATAACTCAACCATAAATTTTTCCAATTGAGAAATTGCATGGATGGCGCAATACGAGGGCCTGTCTGATAAAAATTAATTTCCTGTCGCAGCATCCTTAACATCCTTATGGTATAAAGCACATCCCAATGCCAAGATCATTTCATCTTGTGCTGATTCAATTTTTATTGAATCCACTAAGAATGATTTAATTGGAAAACTCGTCACTGGTAATAATAAATATTTTGACAAAATATTCACTATGTCAGCCGTATTTCCTTTGCTAGATGCAATAAAAATCCTACTCGGATTCGGATAACGCCATTGACTTTGAAAATAGTCAAAATAGCGTAAAATTTCTAAACCGATTTTTTCATAATCAATTTCATTCGATTCTGGATGAGTTGAGAACAAAATACGTCGTGTAAAATACAAGTCTTTTTGACGCGTGATATTCAGAATGGCGCCATTATCATAAAAATAAATAAAAGCGCTGCTTTTTTCATCATTTTCAAACAGTGCTGTTAAATTTCTCAGTGCCAATTCAGGAATATAAATAGTGGTAAGATTTAATTTTGATTTTTTTAACCACTTGGTAATTTGATTTAATTGCGTTTTTTTCGCACACGCCGCCACCAACATGGGATGGGATGATACCTTCTTGACCGGCAATGCAAAATAATCAATGACCGCTTCTTCAATAGGATAATTAATTAAATTTTTAATACGCCAACTTAACGCATCTTTAAATTCTTCCTCAGGTACTCGCAACGATTCAATCAAAAATAATTGATAATCATCAAATGAAAGCAACCAATAAGTGGGTATTGATTGTAATCCATGTTTTTCAACCATACCGTTTAAAATCAAAGGTAAATCGTCTAGTTCTTGATATTCCAAAATATCGGCAAAGCGTATATCAATCACTTCTTGTATTTTATCAAGATGTAATAATATTAATTTTTTATTGAGAAGCGTAATGCAACAGCGTTCCGTGGTCACCATAGGAGGTGCTTCGGTAAAACGAAGGGTTACCCAGCGTTCTAATTCTTTCGCATATTTTGTGACGTGTTCTATGATTTGCACGGCTATTCCTTTAGCTCACCCAAGATCTCTATTGACAGATGATCCCTTTCTTTATCAAATGTACTACAGTCTATAACATGTCGACAGGGATGTTAATGCGTAAATTGGCTTTCCCACCATCGGATCATGGATTCACGTTGATTGAATTGATCATGGTCATCGTGTTGATCGGAATTATCAGTATTACCATCCTGCCTCAATGGACAGGTACGTCATTACGCCTAGAATTTGAAGCCGCCAGAATATTAAATGATATTCGCTATACACAAATGCTCAGTGTCATATCAGGGAAGCGTTATCGTTGGGTGAAGCTCTCTTCCTCTTCTTATCAAATCGTCGATGAAACAGGAACAGCGATTATCCTTCCTTCAGGAGGCAGCCAACAAACACTCGCCAGCAATGTCAGCTTGGGTTCACTCACTAATTTACCGAATAATCTCGTTGCATTTGATTCACTCGGCGCGCCTTATACCAATACAGCTATTCCCGGTACCGCATTAGCTTCCACCGCTAGCATTGCACTGAGTTCTGGTAGTAGCACACGCTCTATTAACATCACACCCCAAACAGGATATGGATCATTGCAATGAAGCATCGAATACGAGGAATCGTTTTTATGGAACTTCTTGTTTTTATTATCATTACTAGTCTTTTAATGAGTACGATGTTATTAGGAATGACAACTGCATTGCGTCAAATGCCTTCTATTCATCAACAATGGATTGCTTCTCAAGTAGCAAGAGGATGTATGGAATGGTTTTTACAGCAATTTCGTTTAAATGGTTATACCATTTATGCTTGTCCGAGTACGCCTTCTACCAGCGCTTGTTCAGCGCCGTCCGGTTACACCATGACCACAACCATCAGTTGCACAACATGGAATAGCGATAGCACTTATAAAACCATTCAGGTCGCCGTCAGTGGATTAGGAAATGCTTCTTTATCGGCACAAATAGGAAATGATTAATATGCGAATAAGACGGCATTCCACATCGGGTTTTTCTTTATTTGAATTAGTCTTAGTGATTTTTATTATGGGTGTCATCAGTGTCGTCATTGGTAAAATTCTATTTCAAAGTTATCAATCATTTCTAACTTCACAAGATATTTCAGAGGTAGATTGGAGCGCGTTTATTGCACTGGAAAGAATAGTCAACGATATTCATCGTATTCGTTCAGCGAATGACATCACGACCATACAAAGCAATCAATTTACTTTTACAGATGATACGGGCAATAGTGTGCAGTATACATTAAGCGGAAATTCGCTGTTACGTAACAGCCAAACATTGGCTAATCACATTCAAAGTGTGACATTCAATTATCTTGATAAAAATGGCTCAACAACAGCCACTGCTTCGGCTGTTCGATTCATTCCATTATCCATCACCGTTGCAAAAGGGAATACCAGTTCTTCTTTTTCAACCGTTGGCGCAACGAGAATCTTGTCATGACATCAAGGGCTATCTCTATTAAACAACACGGTTACTTTCTTGTGATTGGTGTATTTTTTATTTTAGTCATGGCCTTCATGGGTTTATTAATTGCTTATTTATTTGCGAATCGTGCTGCACTCAGTGCGGCACAGTTAAATGGATTACAAACTTTTTATCACGCAGAATCGGGTTTAGAAATAGGATCCCGTCTATTGAGCATGCCCGCATTAAGCGGCACGCCCTCACGCATTGCCTGCGGTAACCTCAGCGGAAATTCGGCAGTCACTAACGCGAGTATGGGATCCGGCAAATTAACAGTAACCACCATTAACAGCTCCCCTATTTTTGCAACCAATACGTTAAGTTCCGCCATGGGTTCCACGGATACAACACTCACGGTCGCATCTTCATCGGGTTTTGCATCCAGTGGCCGAATTTTAATTGATAAAGAAGCCATTGATTATGCCGCTCTTTCAGGGAATACTTTTGTTGGCGTTGCTCGAGGCGTTGCAGGAACCAGTGCAACCAGTCACGCGAATGGTGCTTCTGTCGGGCAATATCAATGCTCGCTGGATAGTCAAGCGGGCATTCCTAATTTAACCTCACCCAATTATCAACGCGAATTACAATCCCATGTTCAATTACAAGATGGTTGGCTTGTTGGTGATACTGCGCCAGGCAGAAATATGGTGTTTGCCCGATGGAATAACCCGAGTGAAATGGCATGGACCAGTTCATTCATCACACTCAGCGTGAATGTTAATTTGCGAGATGTTTACATGCTCTCTTATACAGATGGTTGGGCTGTCGGTAGTGCGCAAAGTAGTAATCTAACTTTCTATCATTGGGATGGCAGTGCTTGGACGCGCGTATTACCGGCCGTTTCGATCAATAATACGCTGAATAGTGTCTACTGCAATGCGAGCAATGATTGTTGGGCTGTTGGTGCGGCGAATAGTAGTAATCCTATTATCGAACGCTGGAATGGTTCAACGTGGACACGTGTGTTACCAACCGTTAACGTCAATACAGCATTAAATGCTGTTTATTGTAACAGTAGCAGTGATTGTTGGGCTGTCGGTGCCACGAACAGTAGTAATCCTTTAATTGAACGATGGAATGGTTCGACATGGTCACGTGTGTTACCAACCGTTAGCGTCAATGCAGCATTAAACGCAGTTTATTGTAATAATAGTAATGACTGTTGGGCAGTCGGTGCACGAAATAGTAGCAATCCTTTAATTGAACGATGGAATGGTTCGACGTGGTCACGTGTGCTCCCTGCTAGTTCTGTCAATGCGGCGTTAAATGGGATCTATTGTAATAGCACCACTGATTGCTGGGCGGTCGGCGATGTTTTATCGAGCAACACTCTCTTTATCGAACATTGGGATGGAACGAATTGGTCACAAGCCTCCCCTTCTGTGAGTGGTACAACAAATTTGTATGGTGTGGCTTGTGTGAATCCAAGTGATTGCTGGGCCGTCGGTCAAAATTCAACGGTTGTGCACTATGATGGTACGGCTTGGTCCATCGTGAGTATCGGTGGCGGCTTTCCAAGTGTGATATTACGAGCAGTGAGCTTGATAGGCGCTAAACAAAATCCGCTATCTCATTGGCAACAAATTTTTGGATAAATGGTAAGATAAAATATTGTACTCTCTTTTTTGCTGTGATTGGGTTACAGCCTAACGGATTTTCGTCATAAGGATTGATTATGAAGACAACACTTTTCATTTCTCTTTGCTGTTTCGGATTATTAGCCGGATGTCATTATCGTTACAATCCCTGTGTCGAATATGCTTTTCAAAAAGGATGCATTTACGACATGAATCATCCTTGCCCTCCTTGTGATAATTATCATCGCTGTCTGGATCAGGTAGATACAACCAGTTGCTTACACCAAAGAACAAAATCCAGCACAAGAATGAACGGGATGACAGATTGAAATTTTTGCGTTACTCAAATTAAACCACACATCCCCCAGCAGCGAATTCTATTTTTTGAATTGGAGTAGCCGAATGACTTTCCCCGAAGAAATAATTTTTTACGCGTGAATTGAATTCGCGATGATTACGCTCTTTAATTAATTTTGATTTTTGTTGATCAGAAAGCTGGCCGATCAATCGATGAATTTCTTCATCCGACCCGTCCACACTTCCTTCTCGCAATGTTTTTACTAAAATACGATGATTAATTTCTTCTTGAATCACTTTGTTTAAAAGTTTTTTTCGGTCGGATCGATCAATGCTTAATAAATCTTTATAACATTGTATTTCAATTTGCTGATTATCTTTTTCACTAGGATAATATTTTTCAAAAAAAAGTTTAAATTTTCTTTTTTGCTTATCTGTTAAATTAAGATCTTGAAATTCATTTGTTTGAAGATAATTTTGATTTTGAAATAATGTTTCTTTTTCTTTATTTTCAGCATATCGTTTAGCCAACGCATTTTTAAATATGGTAACTATAATTTTACCTACTTTTATTGCTGCTGTTATCGATGCAATCAAAATGCCGGAAAGCATGACAACCGGTGCAACAGGGCCCAAAAAAGGTGCGATAGCCATTAACGTCATAGCTATCGCACCAGTGATGCCACCGACATTATCAATAAAAGATGAAATAAGTTTTTTAACTCGTTCTTTTTTCAATTTCTCAATAAAATTAACTTTGACTCGATAAGCAGGATGATTTTCATCCGCTGGTTTTTTTAATAATTCAGTTGCTGTCGGAATAGTGATATTTTCATATTTATTTAGCGCATTAACCATTCTAGCTTTCAATATGTTTGCTTCAAAATTTTCTTCTGTTAATTCAACTTGCGCAATCGCAATTGCTTCCGCTTTCACACCTTCACGAATATTTCTTAAGGTTTTGATTTCTTCGATAAGTTTAATTTTTTCTTCATCTTCTTTATTAGCCGCTTGCACTAATTTACGATTAAGATGCGCAATTTTATTTGAAAGGTTTTCATATTTAATGACTTTATCTTCGAATAAATAGACAGGATCGTGCCATTTTTTAAATAGTCGACAAAATTGAATCAGGGAGTGAACAGAGTGAGTAATAGCGCCAATTGCAAAAGCAAAAGGACCCAATGCGCCAAAAATTAATGTAGCACCATGTAAAACGCCGTATTGCGATAATAAGGTAATGACAGAAGCAACGTTGGTAATATGTGCCACCATGAAATCATGTACTGCCCAAAAAGCTTTTTCTTTTTGTCGACGTTTACTTTTTGATAAGTGAAGAATTTTTAAAATAGAGAGAATGTAATTTAATAAGCCATCTAAAATATTCCATAAAAACCCAGACCCAATATTCAATACATCTGCAGGAACAAGATCTTCATGAAGCGCATCAACCAAGTCTGCAATAATACTGGTATACATTATATCTGTCGTATTTGATAATACGTCTTCAATTTTTTCTGTTAAGCTTTCTTCCTCAATCACATTTTCCAACTCTATTTTATCGATCGATGGTGATTGAAATAAACGATGCAATGAATGAGAAGGATTATTCATGATCGTTGCGGTGATTCCATTAGACGGCATTGTTCACTCTCGTTATGGTTAACACCCTAGCTCATTGACGATTAAAAGCTAACGCTTTGTTTTTAAAAAAACCGGGGCGAGACAAAGCCGAACAATCTGCCTTTAAAAACAAAATAACAACTTCCCATCGTAAACAAATGCTAAGAATGGTTTTTATTTTTTTTAGATTGAATATAATTTTTAACATATAACGGTAACTGTGGTTTAGCGGTGCTTCCATAATAAGGCGGCATCGTATCAACAAGCTCGGGAGAGGCATATAAAGTATCGGCAGGAAAATATTCAAATAACAATTGCACCTGTCCTGCTGTTTTTTCCCCAGCGATTTCAGCAATTAATTCTAATGCCAAATCAATTCCACTGGACAAACCACCGGCAGCCCAAACCTTACCCGATTTAACAACACGCTCTTCTTTAACATGCACATTATTCAATGCCAATAATTCAGGCAGTGCTCGCCAATAAGTGGTAATCGATTCATTTTTTAAAATACCTGCTTGATATAATAAAAAAGAACCCGTACAAACGGACAAAATATGCTCGCAGTGCTCAGCTTGATTTTTAATAAATGATAATAATTTTTTGTTATTCATTTCAGCAAAACGTCCCCGACCACCCGGGACAATTAAATAATCTAATTGAGGACAATGATCAAAATCGATATGGGATTGCATGTTAATACCGCTGTCACACCGAATCACAGAAACTTTCTCTGCAACAAGATGAAGATCAATCGGTGCATTTAGCATGGATTTCCAAACAGAAAATACTTCCCATGGCCCAATGATATCAATGGGCTGTACGTCGTTGTATAAAAGTACTCCTAATTGTTTGATCATCCTAATTGCTCCTACAATTTTTGATTATTCTAGCATAGATCAGTGGTAAGACTAAGCGGCTGATGAGTGTCGCCAACATTTTAGAACAGGTTCTTCGATACGTTGCTTATCCGACCAAAATAGCTATAATCTTGCGCGGATGGATCCTTAGTTGGTTTTCAACTTTCTCCTCATGGATTGGAAAAAAAAATTTACAATAACTCTGAGGATAATTCGATGAAAAAGGTAGCGCTTTCTTTAATTGCTTTAGCAGCAAGTTCCCTTACCTTAGCAGCAAATACCGTGAATTTAAGTGGTTACTACAGCTCGGATGAAGCGAAATCCAACAAGGGTATTGCAGCACGTGCCGCAGCGATGGTTTATCGCCCAACCGATATCGTATTAGTGAATGCCACATCGGAAATTGTTTATGTGACCTATGCAAACGGTGGAATTACAAAACCAATTTATTCCGAACAAATTTTCCACATCTGGCATGACACATTTGGTGGTGATTCCTATATCCAATTGCAAAGCGCATCCGGCTACAACTACTTAAATGCAAATGTTTGCCATCAATCCGTGATTGGCATTTTTAACACCGGTCGTATTACGCTTGACACCAAGAGCTGTTAACATGAAAAAACTTTCTCAGTTCCTATTTTTAGCGGTGAGCAGTATTGCACTAGCAAGCTGTGTTGAAGATGACGTGAGTTATTACGATAGCAGCGATGTAAGCGACGGTTATTACAGCAGCAGCGATTCTCCTCGATATAATGCTAATTCACCGCATTTTCGTGGCAATGGCAGTGGCTATCATGATTCATCGGCCATACCATCCCCTCAGCCAACACTACCAGCACCAACCGGTGGCTACCATGATTCATCAGCCACACCATCCCCTCAACCAACACCACCAGTACCAATCGGTGGTTACCAGGATTCATCAGCCACACCAGCTGCACCTGCAATAACAGCACCAGCTACACCAGCCGCCGCTTCAGGCTATTCTTCCTCTGATGATCATGCTTCTGTAAGATCCCCTGCAAAACAATCATCAGGTGATCCCAATGAAATCAAGCAAAAACCAGATGAAACGGTCGCGCCAGTGACAACCCCTCAAACTTCCGTTCCATCTACTGCACCAAATAGCGACACGGGTGGTTATTCAAGCTCCAATTAACTTTGTTTGATCATTTCGCAGGCACCTGAAAGGTGCCTTGCGATGGTCTAATGAAAAGCATCCATTGAATGATAAGAGGATGTTTAGGTTAGAAAGCTAATAAAACCTGAGGCAATATTATTAGTTGAGAAAATTCACTGCTTCTCTCACGGAAAAAGTGCCAAAGATCACCATTTCTTGATATAGTTTTTTAAAATTCATGCTTGAGAAATGCATCATGAAAAATCTTCAAAACGATCGCAGAGAATATGGCAAACGAGAATTGCGGGAAGAAATGCTACTTTCTAATCCCTTCGCACAATTTGAAGTTTGGCTAAAAGAAGCATTAGAAACAGAATTGCTGGATCCCACTGCCATGGTGCTTGCAACGGTTGATGAAGAAAACAGGCCAGATACCCGCGTTGTTTTATTAAAACAATTTGATCAACACGGATTGGTTTTTTTCACACACTATCAAAGTCCGAAAGCTATTCAAGCGGAAAAAATAGGAATGGTCGCATTAAATTTTTATTGGTCTAAATTAGCAAGACAAATAAGAATCCGCGGGTCGATTGAAAAAATATCGCAGGAAGAATCACAAGCTTATTTTTCTTCTCGATCACGAGAAAGTCAATTATGCGCCGTTGCTTCACAGCAAAGTGCTACCCTGATCAGTCGTGAAGATCTTGAAAAACGTATGCAAGAAATTGATCAGCATTATCAAGATAAGCCCATTCCTTGTCCCGATTATTGGGGTGGTTACCGTGTATTACCCATCGAATTTGAATTCTTTCAAGGAAGAGATAATCGGGTACATGATCGTATTCACTATGCCCAAAAACAGGATCGTTGGGAAATTAAACGGTTATCGCCTTAGAACAATTTGACGATTATTTTGATAAGAAGGTAACCCCCACCCCATTACCCTCTATGCATTGTACCTTGATATTATTACTTTTAGCGCTATCAATAAAATTTTGAATTGCTTCTAACACATCGTTATCTACTATTTTTGAGCGGGAGAAATCAATAATAACACGTGCGCCATAAGGAACATTTTTAAATTCTCTTAGTATGCTTCCTTTATTAAGAAAGGATACTTCTTCAGCTAGTGTTAAATGTATTTTCTTTTGTTCATCTTCTTCATAGTGGAAAATTTCATGCGAATTTTTGTAATGATTTCTGAGGATAATAAAGATAGCAAATGCCATGCCAATGGCTATCCCCACTAATAAATCTTTCAGAATGATCCCTATGATAGTGATAATGAAAGGTAAGAATTGCTCCCATCCTAACCGGTACATTTTAATAAAAATAATGGGTTCTGCTAATTTATAACCAACGATAAATAAAATAGCAGCCAGTACTGAAAGTGGAATCATGTTTAATAAGGTTGGAATGGTTGTTACACACAACAACAAAAGCAATCCGTGAAAAATAGTAGAAACTTTTGTTTTAGCTCCAAATGTAATGTTAGCACTACTTCGGACAATGACCTGAGTAATAGGTAAGCCGCCAATTAAGCCACAAAGAATATTACCCAATCCTTGAGCCTTCAATTCCCTATCAGTCGGAGTAATCTGTTTTTCAGGATCCAATTTATCCGTTGCTTCTACACAAAGTAATGTTTCTAAACTTGCAATCAGTGCAATAACAATCGCGATTTTATAAACTTCAATATTGGTTATTTGTGAGAAATCAGGAAAATGAAATTGATTTAGGAAGTCTGTCGTTGATGAAGGAACAGGGATGTTTACCAACTCATTTTGCGTTAATACAAACGGTAACCATCCATGATCTCCAAGCCAGGTCACTAAGATGCCGAGGAAAACAACGATGATGGGGCCTTGTATAATACGGAAAATTTTATAATGAACGGCTAACAACTTATCATATAAAATTAAAAGAGCCAGTGATCCTATTGTAATAAGCGTGGGTCCTAAGTGGATGGAGTGCAAAATATGTCGAAAAGGTGTGAACAGATGATGGGTTCCTTCATCAAGCATCATCCCTTTTGTTTTTCCGTTTAAGCCGAGAGCCAACGGCACTTGTTTTAAAATAATAATAATACCGATTCCACTCAACATGCCTTTAATAACAGAAGAGGGGAAATAGTAGGCAATGATCCCGCCTCCTAACATGCCTGCTAAAACTTGCAATATACCGGCCAGCATGACAGCTAATAAAAAAGCCTCCCAAGAATTTCCTAATGTGATGAGAGAAGTTAATATTACCGCAGATAACCCTGCGGCAGGACCGCTTACACCTAACCTTGAGCCGCTGGCTATTCCAACCACTATTCCGCCGACCATTCCAGAAACAATCCCTGAAAATAAAGGTGCACCAGAAGCAAGGGCTATCCCTAAACATAAAGGAACAGCAACAAAAAACACAACAATTCCGGCTGGTATATCAAATTTTAGGTTTTCCAAGCGCCCATTTTCATTCATTTTTGATCAATCCCTGAAGATAAAATAAGAATTAAAACTCAAATATGTATTTGTTTCAACCTAACACATCTGATCTGCCCCGAATTTAGTAGACACTAATTTCTAAAACCCAGAGACAAGCTCAT
>CAYTKY010000071.1:0-10374 GCA_964438435.1 uncultured Coxiellaceae bacterium
GGGGACGTCCCGCTCCACTCCACTCACGCTAGGCCAGCACCGTACCGAACGCGGCAAGGCCCTGGAATTCGCGTTGATTCGCATATTTACGGAAGCTACAAAGTTCCGCCTTATTATGACTCGCTGATCGCTAAAATTATTGCTCACGGCGAAACACGAGAAATTGCACTAGCCCGCATGCGAAATGCACTCGATGAAACCGTTATCGAAGGCATCCGCACGAATATTCCCCTTCATCAGGATATTTTAAGAGGAAATTCCTTCCAAAAAGGCTTAATCAATATTCACTATTTAGAAAAATGGATGAATAGGTAAAAAAATATACAGTGTGTACAAAAAAATGAATCGTAAAAAGTATTTGATCTAACAAAGAACAATGGTTACAATACGAGCTGTGTATTATGAACGATTTTAGTTGGACCGAGGATTATTATGGCTACTATTTTAGAAAAACCACAGTCAACTTTTGAGCTGACTCAAAAGAATCAACCGCTGCATGACAGTGTCAGACAGTCGCTTGAGAATTACCTTGCTATACTCAAGGACCAAACACCAAACAATTTGTATGAATTGATTTTGGCGGAAGTCGAAGCACCTTTAATGCAAGCTGTCATGGAATACACGAAAGGGAACCAATCCCGAGCTGCTATTGTGCTCGGACTCAGCCGCGGTACGTTGAGAAAGAAACTCAAAATGTATGGCTTGCTTGATTAAGAAAAATGGCATAAGCTGCAACGCACTTTGTCGGATAACTATCCCTGCTCTCGCGGGGATATTTATTTGTAATGACGTTGTCTTCATGGATGCCATTTCGAATGAATCTTGCAAAATTAAAAACAAATATTCTAACAAGACTGTCCAACTCAAAACGGTTCCAACAAAACCAAACCGCCCCTAAAAAAAACGCCTCTGAGTTACAACGGCGATTTAAAGCTGCATTGACTTTTTTAAAAAAAACATCCGCCATTAAAAATGGAAAATCATTTCATTTAAATGAATTACCCTGGTATTTGTTAATTGGCCCCACTGATGCAGGCAAGACCAGTTTATTAGCGAATGCCGATGTCCCTTTTATCCTACAAAAGCGATTACCAGGAAAATTCACGATAGAAACATCACAGCATTGTGATTGGTGGGTGACTCAGCATGCCTGCATCATTGATGTCCCTGGAAAATATTTTTCGACAGAAGCAATAGGATACTTCTCATTAGCATGGCCATTATTATTACGGCTTATTAAAAAATATCGTGGGAAAAAAGGCATTAGCGGCATTCTCATCACATTGCCGCTTTCCAGCATCATGTCGTTCGGAAATAAAAAAACCTCGGCGCGTTTGTTAGCTGATTTATTTGTCTGCTTACGCTCATTAGCAACATATTTTCCCCAACCCTTATCCTGCCAATTATTAATTACCCAATGTGATTTGCTGCCAGGTTTCGTAGAATTTTTTGCGGAATCCAGCAAAGAAGAAGCGGCTCAACTTTGGGGAGTCAGTCTATCTGATGAAAAACCCAATAAAGCGCATGACGAATTAACAACAGAAGACTTATTAATAGATCGTTTCAATGCCTTAATTAAAAAATTAAATCAACAATTACTGAATCGCCTCCACCAAGAACGCCATGCTTTGACGCGCGCGCATATCAAAGATTTTCCACTTCAGTTGGAATATTTAAAAGATGCACTAAATGATTTTATTAAACACTTTTCTATTGAAAATACGAACCTATCTCTACAAGGTGTTTATCTTACTAGCGCGCAGCAACCGAAAAAAGAAATTGAAACCAATCAGACCACCCACGAACCCATTAAAACATCGCAACATGCTATTCAAATTTTCAATCCCCTTTCTTTTGCTTCGCGCGGTTATTTTATCAAACAATTGATAGCGCAAGGCATTTTCAACACCACTCTTCCATCAACATTCACAACACAAGGACGCACATGGAAGAGCACTGCCCTTTATACTTTTATTGGCGCGATTATTCTGGCAATAGGGTTTGCTTTGACGCCTGATTTTAAACAAAGCGTACAAAAAACAAATGCATTGCAACACAGACTGGCTGATTATCAGAATACAATGCAACATGTTCACAATGCCGATGATCGTCTCGCAAACACTTTGCAATTGCTTATTGCACTACAACCTCCGCCACCATCACATCTTTTTAAATTTGATTTACTCAATCGCGTATTGACTTTCTATTCTCATCAATCACAAGAAAAAACCATCGCCATGTATCAACAAACGATGCAAGGCATTTTTATGCCTGAAATAAAAAATTATTTAGGTGCTTACTTAAAAGACCCAGTCAATCGAAATATCGATGACCTTTATGCTGCATTAACAGCTTATTTAATGATGGGAAATGTAACAACATTTCAAGCACCTTTCGTGTTGCGTACACTTCAACAAATTTTGCCGCACGATACCATGAAAACAAATCTCACTTTATTCAATGAAGCACTCACAACCGCTTGGCGCCCTTTACCACTTGATACAACATTAATCGAACAAACCCGACATTATTTAATATCAATGCCGCTCTTACCGTTGAGTTATGCCATCTTCAAATCGATGCATCAAAACGACAGTGAAAATAATTTGAATTTTGGCGTACAAGAAAAAAATGATCCCATTCTAATTACACCGTTATCAAAACAAATCCCTGCTATCTTTACTGCAAAATTATTCACATCGATTGATAAGCATGATATCCCGCTCGCCGCTCAAGAAGCGATTGTGGGAAATACGATATTAGGTGATAGCGCACGATCAGATAAAAGCATTGAAACAGTGAATGCATTAGCGGAGCAACTGCGCGTCGCTTACATTAATCATTATGTTGAGGCGTGGGAAAACTTTTTAAATCAAATTCATCTTTTTTCACCGACTGACCTTGAGCAAATCAACCAAATGATTTCAGACTTAACCAGTATCCACTCACCCTTGCTACAATTTCTAAAAATCTTGCATGACAATACGTACTTTGAGCCTATTATTTCTTATAGCCCCAAATTACAAAGCTTAGGATTAATGATTGACAAAACAAATGCCTCTCGTCCACTGCTTCATCAAATTTTATTGGGACTACAATCATTACAACAATATATTCAACCCGTTTTAACTGAAAACAATGAGAAAAAAATTGCTTTTGATTTGGTGACTGTTCGCATGCAAAATCACAACCGATCACCCGATGCGATTACGCAATTAAGATTAATTGCTGCAGCCACACCTGAACCGATTAAAACTTGGTTAGAAAAAATTGCAGATGATACTTGGCATTTTCTAACGCAAGATGCTTCGAGTTATTTAGATATTTCCTGGAAAAATCCGATTAATGCGACCATTTATCAAACTACCAGTGAAAATAATAACGCGCTTTCATTCAGCATGCCATCCACCCTCAATGAGGGAAACAATCTCAGCTCTTTAACAATCAATCCAACATAATAAGGAAATCAATCATGTTGAAAACACAAAAAATGGAATACCGCGATCAAGATATTCTTTTAGAGGGCTATTGTGCTTATCGGGATGATGGCAAAGGAAAAAAACCTGCGGTGATGGTTGCGCATGATTGGACGGGGCGAAATGAATTTGCTTGTCGCAAAGCAGATCAATTAGCCGAATTAGGGTATGTTGGCTTTGCAATTGATATGTATGGCAAAGGAAAATTGGGTCAAACAAAAGATGAAAAAATTGCCCTCATGCAACCTTTAATGAAAAATCGTCATGCACTACAACAACGCATTCTTGCAGGATTCCATGCATTAAAAAAATTAGATATCGTTGATGCTTCTCGCATTGGTGCAATTGGATTTTGCTTTGGTGGATTATGCGTATTAGATCTTGCACGCAGTGGAGCCGAAGTGAAAGGAGTCGTCAGTTTTCATGGTTTATTACATGCGCCAGAAAACATCTTTCCACAAGCCATTCATGCAAAAATATTAGTATTGCATGGTTATGCCGATCCCATGGTGCCACCCGAACAAGTCATCCAATTCGGCAACGAAATGACACAAGCACAGGTTGACTGGCAGATCGACATGTACGGCAACACCATGCATGCATTCACGAATCCCGAAGCAAATGATCCAGAATTTGGGACAGTTTATAGTAAACAAGCCGACACACGATCTTGGCTTGCGATGACCGAATTTTTCAAGGAAGTGTTTGACACGAAATAAATGTCATCGCTTACATAAACCAGCGTCTGTTGATTAGCGATCCTTACTATCACAAAAAATAGTGAGAGATATCCATGCGCGATCAGCATTCCCTTGACCACCCCCATACCAAGTAAAAGCACAATATCGGATCACATATGTATTTCCTTGGTCAATTAGCTGAAAATTCAACAACCCAAATCCTATCACCTCCCTTAAATCTTGCCCATCATTTGTCCCAACCCGACTTAAAGAAGCGACTGCCCTAGGTATATAATTAGGGGGACAACTTCCGCCCAAACTATTTTTGGACACCTGCAAATTTACATTCCATCCATTACCATCTCGACAATCAGGATAATTAATGGCTGGAAATGGTATACGGTAAAATGTATCTTGAAAAAGAAGGAAGCTTTTCTGATAAGGCATCGCGATCACATTTTTTAACGGAACAACAGACGTTGAATCCGGACGCGGATTATCGGCAGCAATCGATTGATTAATAACGAAAACAAATCCCATTATCACAGCAAAAACGAGTAACTTTATTTTTTCCCGCATATTTTTACCTACGATTTTATGATCATCCACCCAAGCAGCATTGACACCACAAATGAGATGCTCACTGAAGCCCCCTTTTACACCTTTCTTCGAAGTATAGACGTATTTTTGCATGAGCGGAATGCTCTTTAAAGCCTGCGCTTAACCACACGAGACCCGGTGTTTTATAAAAAGATGGTTAATGTATGGGAAACTAGAATGATCTGAAGAATTATCCCAATCCTCCGCCATATGTTCCGATACAGTATTAAATAAAATCTCTAATGCAATTAATTTTAATTATTTTCACAATGAAATTGATCGCCACAAAATCATCAAACACTCTGAAAAAATATCTGAATTTGACGATCGATTCAATTATGTTTCCTCAGGTTATTCAGCAAAAAATTCCGCGTTTGCTCAAGATGCCAAATTTGTTAGAGGATGCATTGCCATCAAAAAAAACTAACCACCGCGTCGAAAATAATACGATGAAAAAAGGCACGTAGACCCCAATATAAAACAAAGCGTCCATAAACTTTGGCTACCGAATTGTTGATAAATAACCCCCCCGGATGCGGGACCAATCACGCGACTTGTTGCGTACACAGCTCGATACGAACCTAGGCTATGCCCCTTTTTGTCAACTGATCCTTTTTCATAACAAATTAATTGGGCAACTGAGAAAAATAAAATTTCGCCTATTGTTGTAATCAAACAAGAAATGATAGCTATCCAAAATGCATACGCGATGTTCAACATAAACATGCCTAGCCCAAACAAAAAAGCACCTATACCAATTAATACTATTTTATTAACGCTTTTCAGTTGATTGATGATAGGACCTTGAAGCAATACAACTAAAATTGCATTTAATGCAAATAAAATACTAAAACTTTTTGTCCCCCAAAGAGGAAATATTGATTGAATAAAAACAGGATATGTTGAATTTGTTTGTGAAACCATTAATCCAACACCAAAGAGGGATGCAAGCACAAAATAAACAACCATCGTATGGTGCGATTGATATTGATGCTCATTATTTTCAGATAGTGGCATCATGATAATCTCATTATTTGTATTTTTATTAACAATAATTAAAAAGACTGCAATCAACATTAACAAAATACTTGATATGAGAAAAAGACGAGGAAACTGCTGAACAGCAACCAGCCCAACAATTAACCCGGCCAATGCCAACCCAAGATTAGAAGCAACATCTAATAAATTAATTGCTTTTAATCGTTCATATTGGTTACATCGCAATAGCGTCCATACATGGTTTGATGTAATGAATCCGTATGAACCTACACCAATTACAAATAATATACTTATTAAGAATAAAAAAGTTTTCATCTTTGTTAAAGCGAAGCAAGCAGAAGCTTGTATAATTAAACTGCCAACTGAAACAAATCTCGGAGAGATTAAATCAGACAATCTCCCTCCCAAAACACCCCCCATTATTGTACCAACACCATAAGCTGTGATAAGAAAGCTGGCTTCAGCAATACTAAAGTGCAATTCATTGACAAAATAGATCGATAAAAAATAACATAAGCTCATCAACGTCGATTCAACAAAGCCGATTAAAATACCTTGCCATACTAATGGCGATATCCCAATATAATTTTCATAAAATTTTCTCAATAAGAAATTTTTTTTAAAATGGCTAATCATCTGTTTATTCCAAAACTTTCCAAATAAAGAAACAGTCTCCGCCTATTAACTATTTCAATCTCGAAAAATCAATTGTTTTTATAAAAATTTCTCTTTTTTTTAAAGCAAAAACAATGACGTTAAATCATTTAAAAATTGCTTCCCTAACGAGGAAGCAACAATATGAGATCGGTCATCTTCAATCAATCCGCGTAATTTCGCGATCATTAATGGAGCTTCTATTTTTTCAAAAGGCAATCCTGTGCGTTCTTGAAATAAATAATTTGGAACACCTTGCGAAAGACGCAACGCATTGAGCATGAACTCAAATATCAAATCATTTTCTGATAGCAATTTGAAAGTGGGTGCATCAGAAGAAAAAAGGTGCCGTTTCGTTACATTTAAATAATCGTTCGGATGTTTAACTTGCGCAAATCGCATCACGCTTCCTTCATTGATATTCGTCATTTTACTATGCGCACCGGCACCCACTCCCACATAATCACCAAATTCCCAATAATTTCGATTATGTCGACAATCAAATTGAGCTCGCGCGTAAGCAGAAACTTCATACTGCGTTAATCCTGCCTGTTTTATTTTTTCTTGACCGGCTAATTGCATTTCCCATAATGCATCATCCGCTGGTAATGTTGGTGTGTAGTGATAAAAAAAAGTATTCGGCTCAATCGTTAATTGATACCAAGAAAAATGCGTAGGCTGAAATGATAATGCCGTTTCAATATCATACAACGCATCTTCTATGGTTTGATTGGGCAATCCATACATCACATCTATATTAAAATTCTCAAATCCTGCCTTTTTTACTCGCTCAATGGCACGTATCGCTTGATGTTGATCATGAATTCGACCTAACGCACGCAATTTATCTTCTTGCAAACTTTGAATGCCTAATGATAATCGATTAATTCCCGCTTGAAAAAATCCCGCAAAATGCGCTTCATCCACCGTTCCTGGATTTGCTTCGAGTGTAATTTCAATATTCGGATCTAATTTAAATCGTTTTGCAACACCCGCAAGAATGGTATTGATTGCTTGTGCTGAAAATAAACTAGGCGTCCCTCCTCCAAAAAAAATACTGACGAGAGGACGGTTATCAATTACCGCTAAATGCGAATCTAACTCTTGCAATAAAGCAGCAACATACAATGATTCAGGCAAATTTCCCTCTAATTTATGTGAATTAAAATCGCAATAAGGGCATTTACGCACGCACCAAGGCAGATGAATATAAAGACTCAGTGGCAGAGGACGGGTAAAATTGAGCATATACAATATCTTTTTTAACGTTAAAATAGCAGTGCATTATACACTAGGGAGTCGCTCATGAAAAAACGTATTAAGGTCGCCATTACAGGTGCAGCAGGGCAAATCGGTTATGCTTTTATTTTTCGCATTGCTTCCGGACAAATGTTCGGCCCTGAAACAGAAATAGAACTCAACTTACTCGAATTAGAGCATGCGTTGCCTGCATTAAAAGGTGTGGCAATGGAATTGGAAGATTGCGCTTTTCCTTTGTTAAAAAAAGTAACGACAACGTCTGATTTAAACATTGCCATGAAAGATATTAATTGGGCCATTTTGATTGGTGCCGTCCCACGTAAAGAAGGAATGGAACGTTCTGATTTGCTAAAAATTAATGGCAATATTTTTACTGCACAAGGTCGCGCAATTAACGATCACGCTGCTCACGATGCACGCATTTTTGTGGTCGGCAACCCTTGCAACACGAATTGCTTAATTGCCATGCATAATGCACCCGATGTTCCTCGCGATCGTTTTTATGCAATGACCATGCTTGATGAATTACGTGCACGCACACAATTAGCATTGAAAGCGCATGTCGATGTAACCGCGATTCGACAAATGATCATCTGGGGAAATCATTCCGCCACACAATATCCTGATTTTTATCATGCAAAAATTCATAACAAACCCGCAACCGATGTAATCACGGACCTCAATTGGTTACAAAATGATTTTATTTCTATTATTCAAAAACGCGGCGCTGAGGTCATTAAAGCACGCGGCGCTTCCTCTGCCGCATCAGCAGCAAACGCAGCCCTCATGTCTGTCTATCATTTAACGCATGATACAACGGAAGGCGAAGTATTTTCTGTCGCACGTTGTTCACAAGGCGAATACGATGTTGATGAAGGCTTGATTTTTTCCGTTCCTTGTCGAACAGAAAATGGTCGCTTAAAAGTCATCACTGATTACACACAAAATGAATTCGGCCAAAAGAAATTTGCGCTAACATTAGACGAATTACGCAAAGAATGCGAAGCCGTGAAAGAATTAGGCTTGATCGAAGCTTAAGCCCACAACGCAATCACACCCATGATGAAAGCGCCTAATGCTAAGCAAGCAAATTCCAGCAAGCCACGCGCATCTTGGGTGTGTTGATGAAAATGAATATGATGCAATGTTGAAACATACAAAAAAGTACCGGCCGCGAATGCATTAAACGTCGCAGCAAACCATTCGCCTTGTTGGGCATAAATCATTTCATGCATCACCATCCCCAAACCAATGCCTAATGGTGTCATCAATGAAAAGAAAATGATGATGAAAATAACACGTTGAAATGGCAATTGATGCTTCAACAAGGTGATACACAAAGCAAAACTTTCAGATCCTTTATGCGCAAGAATAGCAATCAACAACATCACCGTTTCTGGCAGTGTTCCACCGATTCCCAACGCCGCGCCTTCTGTCAGAGCGTGAATAATTAAAATGAGTGCCAAAATATAGGGAATTGATGTCTTGGAATGGACAAAGGTCGCGAGTGATAACCGTTCTAAAAATAATAATAATAAAAACCCTGCGACACAAATGGCTTCTGGAATAGGATAATTCATGCCGTGATCGTATTGTTCAAATTGCATAATTGCATCAGGCAACATGTGAAAAAAAGCGGCGCCCAAAAAAATTCCGCTCGCAATTGCTTCACCTAAATGAAGTGATTCCGTGTGTTTAAAATCTTTTTTTTTCTTTAATGGATAGATAACAGTGGCAATGCTAACAAAAAAGATTAAAAAAGCGGCAATCATTTTATAAAAAATAAGTGTCACACTATTTCACTCAACAATCATAACGAAGTTGGTTAATCGTACCGTTTAGATCTCTTGAGTACAACCGCAAGATAATAGATACTGCTTCTTACTATGGAAATTACTATCGTTCAAAAAATAGCTGTCTGGGCAATTCCCCTGATATTTGCCATTACATTACATGAAGTGGCACACGGTTATGTGGCATCGTGGTTTGGTGATCAAACTGCTCGATTTTCTGGGCGATTAACGCTAAATCCGATAAAGCACATCGACCCGATCGGTACCGTGATGGTCCCTCTACTCATGCTATTAGTGAGTAACTTTGTTTTTGGCTGGGCAAAACCCGTCCCTGTCGATCCACGTAATTTGCGGCATCCACGACGCGATATGGCTTTCGTTGCACTAGCAGGCCCCATTGCCAATCTTCTGATGGCGCTTTTTTGGGGAGCGATTACAAAAGGCGGTATTTTACTGGATCAAGCTAATTATACGTGGCTAGGTGTTCCACTCGCTTATATGGGTGGCGCAGGCGTGATGTTAAATGTGGTATTAGGCGTGTTAAATCTCATCCCATTACCCCCATTAGATGGCGGCAAAGTATTAAGCAGTTTGCTTCCCCCTCGCATGGCTTATAAAGTAAGCATGATAGAACCCTACGGTTTTTTTATTTTAATTATCCTAATCTTCACCGGCTTATTAAGCAGTATCATGACGCCTTTTGTTTTTGTGTTGGTAAATGCAATCGAAAATTTATTTGGATTGGTATAAAAAAAACCCCGCCAAAAGCGGGGTTTTAAATCAATCACCGAAGTAATGATTGTTTACATCATCCCTTCCATGCCACCCATACCACCGTGTCCGCCCATACCACCACCTACTGGGGCTTCTTCTTTTGGTATTTCAGTGATCATGCATTCCGTGGTAATCATC
>CAYTKY010000072.1:0-10047 GCA_964438435.1 uncultured Coxiellaceae bacterium
AATTCAGATGCCACATGCTGTTTTGTATGATTAGAATCTAAAATCACCAATACGGTTTCACCTGGCGCAATTAATTTTTTCACATTCGCAACAATTTGAGGATCGATCGAACTACCTTCAATTAAAGTAATTGATGAACTTAATTCATGCGCCTCAATCGCTTGGCGATTATGTGGACGAATTTCAATATCCACTCCAATCACACGTCCTTTCCCCATTGCTTTACATAAACTTGCATAAAGAATTAAAGAACCGCCGTGTGCCACACCGGTTTCTACAATCACATCCGGTTTAACACGATATATAACTTCTTGCACGCGCATCACATCTTCGGGCAACTGAATCAATGGACGTCCTAACCATGAAAAAGTATAAGGATATTTTTCATTCCAACCCACCTTCAACCATAAATGAGATAATGCTTCGAAAGCCTCTCGTGAATATAAAGGATATTCACGACTCGTCTCATTTTCATTAATACATAATGTACCGCCGATCACATCGATTTCCATTTTCACGGTGTTATTCTCCCATACATAACATTAAGAAGCTTGAAGCGATTTTTGCCACCAATATATAGTGTTTAATAAACCTTGCTCAAGCGATAATTGAGGCATCCAATCTATTTCTTTTTTTAATCTATCCACATTAGCCAAAATTTTCGGTGGCGAATAAGCAGGTTCAGCCATCGCTCCTAACCGAATTAACTCTTCTCGATCTAAGATTTTTGCAATCTGTAAAATAACGTCACGAATGGTGACAGCCGAACCTGACCCAATATTCACTGCACCAGTCATCGATGAATCCAATACAGCAACCAATGCATGGCCGATATCATTCACATGTAAAAAATCACGCATTTGATTGCCATGCGTACAATTCGCAAGCTTACCTTGCAAAAGATTCGTAATCACATATGGAATTAAACGCTTTTTAGATTCAGCGGGTCCATAAGGAAAGAAAATACGCGCCCAAACAAACTCGCGGGAATAAAATTGAGCAAGGGCTTTCAAACATTCATACGTTGATTTTTTTATTTTTCCATATAAGCTCGCCGGATTTTCCGCTGTTTTTCCTTCCAAAAAACAACCGTCACTTATTTCATTCCAATCATATTCCGCACAACTACCCAACCCTAACAATCGCTGCCCACCTTCTTCATAAAAAATTTCAGCGAGAGAAATACTTGCTTTAAGCCAACCAATATTGTCAATCGCATCCCAAAATTTCCCATTTTCGGTATACCATGCCGCATGCAGCAAATGAGTGGGCCGAATCGCTCTGATCAAAGGCAAATGTTGATGACAATCGAGCAAATCCACTTGATGTGTTGTGACAGGATAAGAAAAGCATGTTTGCTTACGCACAGCTAAATGAACGTCATAACCACGCTCAATCAATAATGGAACCGTCTGTTGACCGATAAATCCAGCCCCACCTGTTACTAATATTTTTTTTTGCATACAATCACATTAAAAAACGGTTAAAGAAGGAATAGCCGTGACAAATTTCGCACCCCATTCTCGTGCATACGACAGTTGTTCTGAAATTTCTTCACGCAAGTTCCACGGTAAAATAAGAATCCACTTTGGCTTATCCTGCAATAATTGATTTTCTGCGACAATGGGAATTCGACTACCTGGCAAGTATTTTCCTTGTTTAGCTGGATTACGATCAACCACGTACGATAATAAATCTGACCGAATACCTGAATAATTCAGCAATGTATTTCCTTTAGCAGCCGCACCATACCCCACGACCGTCTCTTGATTCGATTGTGCTTCCAATAAAAATTTTAATAATTGTCGTTTAATACCCACAACGTGATTTTGAAATGTCTGATAAAAAATGGAATCACACATGCCAGCCTGTTTTTCTAGTTCGAGCAAATCCGCCACCCGCTGATGAATAAGATGCTGCCCTGTATCGGCACGTTGCGCAAACACACGCAAGCTACCGCCATGGGTAGATAATTCTTGAACATCAAAAACGTTAAGCCCATTTCGCTCAAAAATATGTTTAATTGCAGAAAAAGATAAGTAAGAAAAATGCTCGTGATAAATAGTATCAAATTGCAATCCCGTCACCAACCGATATAAATGTGGAAATTCAAACGTAGCAATGCCCTGCGGTTTCAACAATAATGCAAAGCCAGAAACAAAATCGTTTATATCAGGAACATGGGCCAATACATTATTGGCAATTAATAAATCTGCCGCATAATGTTGGGCTATTAATTCTTTAGCAAACGCTACGCTAAAAAATTTCATGAAGATAGTTAATTTCTTTTGCAATGCCATGTTTGCAGTACTTTCAGTGGGCTCTACCCCAAAACAAGGAATGTTTCTCTCTTGAAAAAATTGCAAAAGATAACCATCATTAGCCGCTATTTCCCCCACCAAGCTATCCGGCCCAAGCTTGAAACGCTCCACCATTTCAACAACATATTTTTCAGTATGCGCCAACCAACTAGAAGAATAAGAACTAAAATAAGCATAATCTGATGAAAATAATTCTTCATGATTCGCATAATCTTCTGTTTGAGCAAGCCAACATTGCGAACAAATCGACACTTTTAATGGATACCATTTTTCAACGGCATTTAATTTGTCTTTTGAGAGATATGCATTGGAAGGTGGTGAACTACCTAAATCCACAAATAAGTTTTCAAGAGGGAATGAGCAATGTCGACATTTCATATCATTAAGCCTTCAAATGTATCAGTTAAAAAGGGATGCTGTTGATCACGATCAGACATTTCGGTGATAGCGAGTGGCCACTTTATTTTTAATAAAGGATCAAAGGGAGATAACCCACTTTCCGCCGGCTGATGATAGGGAGCCGTATGAAAATAAATGAGTTCACAACCCTGCTCCAACGTTTGAAATCCATGCGCGAATCCTTTCGGAATCAGTAAACTATTACAACGTTCCGGTGATAAAATTTCCCCATGCCATTGCAAAAAAGTCGGCGATCCTACTCGTAAATCAATAGCAACATCAAAGATTTTACCGCGCAAACAACTCACTATTTTTGTTTCTGCATAAGGCGGATGTTGAAAATGCATGCCGCGAATAGCACCACAGGCTTCCGTCAACGTTAAATTAATTTGCGCAATCGATTCATCTAAATCGAACCGAGTGAATATTTCTTGACAATACATACGTTGCAAAAAACCGCGTTTATCTACGATGGAATGACGCTGAATTAGTTTAAGTCCTGATAATGGTAACTCTTTTAAAATAAACTTATTCTGCATAAACAACTTCTTGTTGATATTGTTTAATTTGGTTTTGACTAAATTTCAACATATCATCCCCTTGCAACCAAGCACGATACCATTCAACTGTCTCCGCAATTGTTTTCTGCAATTGCCAACGTGGCATCCATTTCAAATATTTTTTAGCTTTAGTCGAATCTAAAAGCAATAATGAAGACTCATGTCTTATTTGAGTTTCTGTTAACTCATTCAATGGAACATGGAATGATCGACAAACTTTCTCTGCTATCTCAATAACAGAACACATATCTTCTATTCGTGGACCAAAATTCCATGCTTCAGCATATTTCGATCCTTCTGCACAAAATAAATGTTCAGCAAGCAGTAGATAACCGCTGATCGATTCCAATACATGTTGCCAAGGCCTAATGGCATGAGGATAACGCAATGTCACCCCTTTTTTTGCAACAAACGCTCTCACACAATCTGGAATCAAACGATTCTCTGCCCAATCCCCTCCACCAATAACATTACCTGCTCGAGCTGTTGCTAAATGCATTTTGCGTTTATTAGAAAAAAAACTCGCACGATAAGCAGCACTCACTAATTCAGCACAAGCCTTACTATTACTATAGGGATCGATGCCTCCTAATCTATCTGCTTCATGATAAGGATCCATTGATTCGCGATTTTCATAGCATTTATCTGTTGTCACAATCACTGTCGCACGCACAGCATCACAAAATCGTATTGCTTCCAGAACATTTGCCGTTCCCATCACATTCACCGCATACGTTTCGATGGGAAAATCATAGGAATATTGCACTAATGATTGCGCTGCAAGATGAAAAACGATTTCTGGCTTGATCACATCCACCGCTTTCTTTAAAGCAGTTAAGTCACCGATATCAAGAAAAATATTAGATGCTAATAAGCCAGAAATATTAGCCATGTTAAAAAAGTTGGGCTTCTCCGGTGGAGGAAGGGCAATGCCGTGTACGTTTGCACCTAATTCATTCAACCATAAACTCAACCAACACCCTTTAAATCCAGTATGGCCTGTCAATAAAACACGTTTACCATGCCAAAAGTGCGGATTACTCATCCAGTTAATGCCTCTATTTTATTTACCTGAGGAAGCATTGCCCAAGGCGCTTTACCCTGAGCCCAAAGATCTTCTAAATAATTTTTATCACGCAATGTATCCATTGCATGCCAAAAACCATGATGACGATAAGCCATGAGTTGCCCTGATGAGGCGAGAGAAGTAAGCGGCCCTGCTTCCCAAATACTTTGATCATCTTCAATATACTGAATAACGTTAGGTGATAAAATAAAAAACCCCCCATTAATCCAACCACCTTCGCCTTTTGGTTTTTCTACAAATCCATTCACAATATCGTGATCACCTAAATCCAATGCGCCATAACGTCCAGGTGGTTGTATGGTTGTTACCGTAGCCAATTTGCCATGCGCACGATGAAAATCAATTTGTTCTTTAATATTAATATCGCCCAACCCATCACCATACGTGAAACAAAATAATTTCTCATCCGCAAGATAAGATGCAACCCGTTTTAAACGACCGCCAGTTAATGTTTGTTCACCCGTATCGACTAACGTCACTCGCCAGGGCTCGGCATAATGATGGTGGACTTCCATTTTATTATCATGCAAATGAAAAGTAACGTCAGACATATGCAAAAAATAGTTGGCAAAATATTCTTTAATCACATAGCCACGATAGCCGCAACAAATAATAAAATCATGAATACCATAAGCAGAATAAATTTTCATGATATGCCAAAGAATAGGCCGACCACCAATTTCCACCATGGGTTTAGGCTTAAGTGAGGTTTCTTCGCTTATTCGAGTGCCCAAACCACCCGCCAATATCACTGCCTTCATTTGCTGTCATGCTCCCAAATACCAACAGAGTTCCAAATACGTTTTTTGAAAATGATCGACACTAGCCAGCCATTTTATATTTCGATGTAACATTCCCTTCCAAGGCATGTTTGTTTTTTTCTGAACTTCTCTGTTTAATTTATACACATCATATATCGAATAACTCGATAGTAAAATCTTTGGCAACCATGTCCCTATATTTTCGATCGTCCCTTCCCACCACACTCTGCGTTTGCTTTTTAATTGATTGCAAACATTTTCTGAAAACAACTTTGCTTTTTTAAACGAGTCACTCGGCCAATGCGATTGCAATACTGAATGAAAATATTCAGGCGGACATCCTAATCCAAAATACATCGCATGAGCAATGTCCATCACTTGCAGAAAACGTGTTTGCGTATATTTTTTTTCAGTTACTTGATTCTGATAAAAATTCCAAAGCTCTTCTCTATAAATCAAATAATGCTCAAAAAATTCATTCGGATTATCTGCAAACCAATAATAAGTTTGCCATTTATTTCTCTGCTCATCAGCAGGCGCACAGCTTTGTCGAGCTGCATAAAATATAGGTAAACGATGACTTTTACCGATTAATAATGCGGCGGTTGATTGAAAAAGTTCTTGATAATGCAAGCTCGCATTTTTACTAACGTGAGAAAAAATACTCAATGCATCTTTCGTTCGAAACACCCCATAAAAAAGTGATTCATACTTTTGATACAATTTAAACACACGCGCACCCGCATCATCTGCTTGAATACCTCGCGTTGCATACTCGATATGAATATGCACATTATTTTGCGCTTGATTAAAATTCAAATAAATACCATCAACACAAACATAATCAGGATGATTTTTCAGAAATGACAAGGCAGAGGACAAACTCGACATAAAAACCAAATCATCATCTGCACAAAAAGCACAATAAGTTGTTTCAACTAACTTCAGTCCTTCAAATAATTTTTTCGCAACGGGCATCTCTGAGGGAAATTCAACATACTGACAATGAGTCAACAACGCTGCTATTTTTTTATTATGTTCTTTCGTTTGTGCTTCGCTAGAATCCAGAATCAAAAAACGCACCGATGTTTTTTTTTTCGCATAATAACGGACCAAACGAGCAAGATGCTGAGGTCGATTAAACGTAGGAATAATTAATGTACTATCTTCAAGCAGATCGGATTCTTCTAACAACTTTTTCTCATTCAAATTCATGTTATTCACCATTTGCAACATGCTGGCATTTTATTTTAATTGAATGCATCGGTATACCAACCAAGCCATGCCTCGCACCGGTTGGCACCGAATGAATCGCTAACGCATTATTGACTGTCTGCAGTCTCTTTACCTTCATCTCAGAATCAACCAGTGCGACGCCTACTCGAAACACATAACTACCCGATGGAAGAAGCGGCATAAAAAATACGAACTGAATTGAAAAAGGATCTCCCGCTTCCACCGAAAAAGGTCGATTTAACGTTGCAGAATAAGAATTCCCTGAAAATAAAATTTGGCCCAATCTATCTAATAACTGAAAATCCATCACGGGCGATTGCAAATCAATTTTCGCCTCTGCCTCTATTTTTAATTTAATTAATTCTCCGCCTACTATTTGCGAAAGAACTTCCCCTCTTTCATTGCAAAATGAGGTATGCAAAATAGTCACACCACCTACATCTTGATTCCCATCTAACTCAAATACAGGTTCCGTTAACAAAGAATTGATTTCTGCCTTCGTTTTTGCTGATTTTTCAGAAAAATGATTCTCTCGTTTTTGAAAAGATTTTGATATTGGCTTGCCCAGCACCATCACAGCACTTTCGTTTTCTTCTGTTTGCGATGACGATGATAATTCAGCCTTATGAAAAACATTTCTAGCAGTCACATCAACGTGATCTTTGTCTAAATAAGCCTTGGCTACAGTCGCCGCTGGACCTATCACCTTCACTACGCCTTTGTCGAGCCATACTGCATTTTGACAAAGAGCAATAACATCATTAACCGAATGCGAGACAAATAAAAATGTTCCTTTTTTTAAAAAATCCTGAATAAAACACATACATTTTTTCACAAAAAAAACATCGCCCACTGCTAACGCTTCATCAGTAATAATAATATCGGCATCAACATGAGCCATAATCGCAAAACCTAATCTTGAAACCATCCCACTGGAATAAGTTTTAACGGGCTGATAAATAAAATCACCGAGCTCAGCAAACTCAACAATCGATTGATAACGTTCATGAATTTTTTTTCTGCTTAAACCCAACAAAGTCGCTTTAATATAAATATTTTCTTTACCCGTAAAATCGCCATTAAAACCACTCCCATAATCCAATATAGCCACTTTACCATCAACCTCGACACAACCCGAAGAAGGCATTAAATTACCCGAAATAATTTTAAGCAACGTCGATTTGCCGCTACCGTTTACACCAACAAATCCCCAGCTTTCTCCTTTCTTGATATCCAATGAAATATCATTTAATGCATAAAACTCACGATTCATTTCTTTTGTTTCGGGATATGATTGAGAAAGCAAACGGCCCATTCCACGTTTAAATTTCGTGACCCATTGCTCCCTGGGCGAGGACCATAATTGATAAATCTTAGAAAGATGTTTAACGCGCACCGCAAAATCATTTTCAATAGCCATCAAAAACTCCGATTTGCTATTTTGACGATATTGCTAGAAATCATTCGAGTTAACCGTTGCAAAACAGAAGAAGAGGCAACCTCTTTGTAAGATTGCATCACCTGCAAATAATAATTTGCAAGACGAGGTGCATTTTTAAAAATAGATAAAGTGAATCTTGCTGCTGTTACATTTTCTTGCATTTTGGGATCGCGAAGAACATGTTGTAGTTTCAATTTAAATCCTGGCTGCATCGCCCATTTTAAATCAACAAAAATACCGTATCGTTTTAATAACTGATAATCAAAGGCAACTTCTTCATTAATTAAAATGGGTAAATGAGCGTCCAGATAATCTGAAATTCTTCCAGAATAACAAGATTCAACATAAGCCGGTTTGAAATGACTGTATCTCTGTCCAAATCCTTCGTAGCCACCCGAAATAATACCAATGTCATATTGTGTCAACTCACATGCCAACTTTTCGACCGGCAAACTTTCATGTAGATGAAAATAAGAATTTTGGCGAGCCAACTCTATAAATTGAGCATAATCTCGCTCGAAATTAACATGGGCTTCTTTAAAATCTTTTCGATAGCACCACGGAGGATACATATGAAAATGAATATGTTGATTCACAATCATGCGCACTAATTCTAAATAACAACAATCATGCATACCATGCGTTTCTAAACTAATGGTTCCAACTGAAACGATATGAATTTCATCATTCGATTTTTTTGGAACAGAAACAGGATGATTCCAACAATATTCCGGAAAAAAAATGTTTTGCGATGGAATTTTTAAATGATCTAATTTTTCAGCTGCTTTAACCTGTAAATCTCGGGCACAAAAGCCATCCGCTAATGCTAATGCTTCTCGAGTCAGAGGATAACGCTCTGGGCAATAATCCATTAAGCACGGAGAAAACACATCATTCAAATCAATAATGACAGGCGCTATTTTTTTCCTGCAAAACAATAAAACGTAATCATCGATAGCACCTGAAAACACATGAATTAATCGCGGAGAAAGAAGCTTAGCATCTTGATAAGCTTTTTTAGCTGACTTCACTTCCCAAAAAAAATCGAAATGACCTGCTGGTTCAAACGGTGTGGAACGATAATAAAGTAAACCTACAAACCAACCTAATGATTTTAATGCGTGGGCTAATTTAATTTCCCTTTGTCTTAATTGAGAAGTCACAAAAAGCACTGATCGAGGATGAGTTTTTAATAATCTAGCCGCATCAAAAAAATCCATTTGACTTCCTATTTCAAATTATCGTTTTCTCTAGTTAAAAACTCGAGTCATCATAAAATGAATGTTTTTTTGTGTCAATTAACAATCTTTAAACTAACACTGACTTGAGACAGAACCCAGTCAACGATTAAAAAAATCCACCTTTTTTAAAATTACTTAAACAAAATGCCATCACCGACTATCAACAGAACTGAACGGATAGTAATCTTTAACTTTAGCTTCCACGTCAATCGATCGCATCGCAACACCGATCAAACCCTGCTTAACATTTGATAAAACAGAACGAAGAGTTAATGCTTGATTAATCGTTTCTAACAAAATAGCATTACCTTCTTCTTCCCCCGTGGCAATAGCAATTCGCATTGTGTAATTGCCGATTGGGAGAAAGGGCATCTCATAAGCAAATTCGGCAACAAACGTCGTACCCATTTTAATGATAATCGTTTTATTTTTTGTTACTAATGCAGAATTATCTGCAAAAATCACCTGCCCTAACCTATCGATCACTTGAAATCCCATAATAGGAGATTTTAGTTCTTTATGAGCAAAAACTTGAATGGCCAACACCACCTGCTCTCCGCCCCTGCTTCGCTCGAGCAGTAATCCCTCTTGATCATATAACGCTACCTTTGTGATACTGGCGCCCCCGATACCTGCGTTTTTTATTAAGGTATCGTATTCTATAACCATCTCGTTATATAAATTAATATTCGGATTATTTGCTTCAGTCGCATTTGAATCAGAAAAAAATTGATAATCCATTAATTGACTTAAAATAGGCTGCTCAATCACGATGTCAGAACATACTTTTTCAGCGATGGGTGTTGGCTGTAACGGCTGAGCTTGTTCTTGCGTTAAATGATTAACAAATTCCAAATGTTTTTGATCTAAATAAGCTTGCGTGACACTCGGTGCCGATCCAATTGCCTTAATAACACCGTGCTCAAGCCATACCGCATGCTGACACAGCGACAACACATCGTTCACAGAATGTGAAACAAATAAAAAAGTCCCTTTTTTTA
>CAYTKY010000073.1:0-9880 GCA_964438435.1 uncultured Coxiellaceae bacterium
CAAACACAAACACAAACACAAACACAAACACAAACACAAACACAAACACAAACATATTTCTTGATGGGGGTAGTATAGGAAGCTTCGATCAGAGGCAGAATGAAGTAAATTTTCGACCTTTCCAAATAGACCCCGATACAACAACACGTGTCGAAATTACAGCCGCAAGAAACCAGCCTCCGCAAACGTTAAATGGCCGTGCATTAGACGCGTATAATGAAATACTCGATTACGCATCAGCGCGCCTATTCGAAGACGATCAAGGAGCGATCCGATCTGATGATTACCGTCCTCGGATCCCCTTTTTTTGTTGTTTACCGTTAGGGGTGTCGAAGGAAGAGAAAATCACAGCAGTGAATTATCTTTTGCAACGTCTTGCAACGGGAAAGCCAGTGAATATTCAAAATGAAGAGGATCAAAAAAAAGTAGGCAGAGCAATCGATAATGGAAAATTAGGTAGAATTGTAAAAAAATACAGTCAAACAACGAGTCGTGAAAATTCGGATGCTCTTTTTGCAATCACATATGCGTCTAGAAGAAAACGGTGACTCAACCAGAATAACGTTGAGTTGAGTCAACCATTGGCTAAACGCGAAACTCAAACATCAGCGCGATAAACCAAATTCAATTCTCGTGCGGCTTTTACTTCATCTAGTCGATGCACGGGCAATGTGTGTGGCGCATTTTTCAAAATGGAGGGATCCGTTTTTGCTTCTTCAATAATGTTAATTAACGTATCAGCAAACGCATCTAACAAATCTTTGCTTTCTGTTTCAGTCGGTTCGATCAATAAACATTCGGGAACAATGAGTGGGAAATACATGGTCGGTGCATGAAAGCCATAATCTAATAATCGTTTCGCTACATCTAATGCTGAAATATGAAGGGTTTTTGCCTCATTTTTTAACGTGATAATAAATTCGTGGCTTGCGCGTCGGTTAGGATAAGCGGGTGTCAAGCCAGCTGCTTTTAACCGTGCCAATAAATAATTAGCATTTAATGCAGCAAATTCCGCAATGCGATGTAATCCTTCTTTACCAAGTAATCGTGCATAAAGATACGCGCGCAAAATAATGCCGGCATTTCCCATGAATGCAGATAAGCGACCAATCGTTTGCGGACAATCTTTCTCCGTTAACCAACGATAATGAGAGCCTTCTTTTACAACGCGTGGAATAGGCAGAAAAGGTAATAAACGCTCATTAGCAACAACAGGACCGCTTCCTGGGCCGCCTCCGCCATGAGGTGTTGCAAATGTTTTATGTAAATTCAAATGCACAACATCAAAACCCATATCGCCCGGTCTGACTTTGCCTAAAATGGCATTGAAATTAGCGCCATCGTAATAAAGTAATCCACCGGCATCATGGATGATCTTTGCTATTTCTTGAATTTTTTGTTCGAAAACACCGAGTGTTGAAGGGTTGGTCAGCATAATTCCTGCTGTTTTTGGCCCAACAATGGCTTTTAATGCCTCGATGTCAACATTGCCATCAGGTCCAGTCGGAATTTCATGCACTTTGTAACCACATTGAATGGCGGATGCTGGATTCGTGCCGTGCGCTGCATCGGGGACTAAAATTTCATCGCGTTCTAAATCATTTCGTGAGAGATGGTAAGCATGAATCATGGCGACACCGGCAAATTCACCTTGTGCACCCGCCATCGGTGATAAAGCGGCTCCTTTCATACCGGTTACTGCTTTTAATATTTCTTGCAGCTCATAAGCGCAAGCCATGAATCCTTGGCTATCTGTTTCCAGTGATAAAGGATGATGATGTAAGAATCCTTCGAGAGAGGCTAATCGATGGACGCCTCGCGGATTATATTTCATTGTGCAAGAACCGAGCGGATAAAAATGCGTATCAATCGAAAAATTTTTTTTAGAAAGATTCGTGTAATGCCTGACAACTTGTAATTCAGACACTTCAGGTAAGTGAGGCGAATCGGTGCGCAATAGTGTTTCGGGGATATCGCTGCATGTTTTGTTTAGCGGATCTTTCTCAAATGGCCATTGTGCTTTAGCATAACGTCCTTTGCGAGAGTGTTCGAAAATTAAATCTGACATGCCACTTTGCCTCCATCCATTCGATCGCTATCTAATACGGCTTGTAAATGCTTTGCGAGCAATTGAATATCACTCGTCGATTTTGTTTCTGTTGCACACAATAAAATGCAATTCGTTAATTCAGGATACGTGTCTTGCAGCATAAAACCAGCTTGAATTCCCTGTTGGGCTAATTGTGTGACAACTTGTTCAATGGGTTGATGAATGCGTAAAACCACTTCATGAAAAAAGGCTGAATGAAAAACAAGTTCGATTCCGGCAATGGACAATAATGTTTCCCGCATCTCGCGTGCGCGTTGATGGCAAGCGAGTGCGACTTGACGTAATCCTTGTGGTCCCATCAAGCTCATGTAAATTGTTGATGCGGTCACCATCAATCCTTGATTCGTGCAAATGTTCGATGTCGCTTTTGCTCGACGAATATGCTGTTCACGTGCTTGCAATGTTAAAACGTAACCCGGCTGCCCCGTGGTATCCACGGTGCGACCCACAATTCGTCCCGGCATTTGTCGCACGTGTTCTTTCTTGCAGCACATGAAACCATAATAAGGGCCACCTGAGGCCATTGGAATTCCCAGGGGCTGTCCTTCACCACAAGCCATATCAACACCATGCTGCCCCCACTTTCCTGGTGGTTTTAATAAAGCCATGGCGATGGGGTTGACGACAGCAATCGATAATAAATTTTTTTCATGAGCCCAATCAGCTAATTGATCGACATTTTCTAATACACCGAAAAAATTAGGTTGTGGAATGACCAGTGCGGCTACATCATCATTCATCAATCGATTGAGCGCGACCATATCTATTTGCCCCGTGTCTTTTTGATAAGGGACTTCAATCAGGTGAATGCCTTGTTGTTTGACAATCGTTTGCACGGTTTGACGATAGTAGGGATGCAACGTCCGCGGCAATAAAATACTCGATTTGTTTTTTTTTGCAGCTAAACGCACCGCCATCAATACCGCTTCTGCTAACGCGGAGGCGCCATCATAAAGGGATGCATTCGAAACATCGAGCGCCATTAAGCTCGCCATCATGGTTTGAAATTCATAAATCAATTGTAATGTGCCTTGACTGGCTTCTGCTTGATAGGGGGTGTAAGCGGTATAAAATTCACCGCGCGTGGCAACATCCCAGACAGCCGCGGGAATATGATGCTCATAAGCGCCTGCACCAATGAAGCAAAGCAAGCGTTCATCTTGTTGTGCACGTTCACGCATCAAGCGACCTAATTCCATTTCAGAGATGCCGGATGGAATCGGGTCGGGTGTGGTATGACGCAAAGAAGCAGGAATTTCATCGAATAAATGTTCAATCGATGGAATGCCTATGGTCGCAAGCATTTCCTGAATATCTTGATCAGTATGAGGAATGAACGGCATACAAAACCTCTTTGTTTAATGTGCTTCGGAAGCAACGACTTTGGAATATTCACCCGCATCTAATAGCTTAGAGGCAGTCGTATCATAAGGTTTAATGCGGAATAACCAGCCTTTTCCGTAAGGATCTTGATTAATAATCTGCGGATTTTCAATGACATTTTCGTTGACTTCGAGAACTTCACCAGGAATAGGGCAATAAACATCAGCAGCGGCTTTGACAGATTCAACAACCGCGCATTCCTGGCCATTTTCAAAATGCGTTTCGATTTCAGGCAATTCAACATACACTAAATCACCTAACATGGTTTGCGCATGATCAGTAATGCCGATGGTGATAATGCCTTCTTCCAATTTTACCCATTCATGGGTTTTTGTGTAACGTAATCCTTGCGGTATATTGCTCATGAGTTTCTCCCATCAAAACATTTTTTTGCCATGTCTTACAAATGGCGGCTTAATAATTTGTGCTGGTATTTGTTTGTTGCGAATTTCTACAAAACATCGCGTACCCTTTTCTGCGGGTATTCGTGCGAGCGCGATACTTTTTTCTAAGGTTGGCGAATAGCCACCACTGGTGATTTCACCTTCACCATCCCCCTCTACGACAACTTTTTGATGATTGCGAATGATGCCGGGTCCTTCTAACACTAAACCTACTAGATGACGTTTGATTCCTTGTTGCGATTGTTTTTCCAACGCATTTCTTCCAATAAAGGTGCGGTCATGCGGTTCCATCATGACGGTCCACGCCAGATTTGATTCGAAGGGTGTGACCGTTTCATCCATGTCAGATCCATAAAGATTAAGTCCTGCTTCCAAACGTAACGTATCACGTGCACCTAATCCACAAGGTTGAATCCCGACAGTTAACAACGCATGCCAAAGTGGCGCGGCATCACGGGTTGGAAAAATGACTTCAAAACCATCTTCGCCTGTGTAACCAGTGCGTGCAATAAACATGTCATTAAATACCGTAAAATGAAAGGGTTTTAATGTTTGCACGAGCGTTGTAATGGGGGGTGGTAAAAGACGAGATATTTTATCTTTTACTTCAGGACCTTGGATGGCGAGCATGGCGAGATCGATGCGTTCGGTCATCGTGATATCAAAAGAGGTTGCTTGATGTTTCATCCAGGCAATATCTTTTTCTCTTGTACCTGCATTAATCACAATGCGGAAAAAATCAGAATTTATTTTATAAATGATGAGGTCGTCTAGCACGCCACCCTGTTCATTCAACATGCAAGTATAGAGTGCTTTACCGTCTGTCAAACGATCAATATTGTTTGCCACTAATTGTCGCAAATAAGCAGCGGCATCCTTCCCTTGAACATCGACGATGCCCATGTGCGAAACATCGAACAGACCTGCATGTTGTCTGACTTGGTGGTGTTCTTGAATTTGTGAGCCGTAATGTAACGGCATGTCCCAACCTGCAAAATCCACTATTTTCGCATTGGCTTTTGCGTGTAAATCATAAAACGGTGTTTTCTTGCCCACGTGCGTCATCCCTTTACGATTGCCTTACGAAGAGTGCTGGAGTATAACGTTTCATCATCAAAAACAGAAGAGGCGTGGTGAAAGGAAATGCGTGTTTTAGGCATTGAAACATCGTGTGATGAAACAGGTATTGCTATTTACGATAGTGAAGTAGGCTTGCTTGCTCATGCGGTTTATACGCAGACGGCTATTCACGCTGCCTTCGGAGGTGTGGTGCCAGAATTGGCGTCGCGAGATCATGTCCGCAAAACACTACCATTGATTCAGCAAGTATTAGATGAAGCAAAATTAACGGGTGATCAATTAGATGGTATTGCCTATACAAAAGGTCCAGGGTTGGTCGGTGCATTATTGATTGGGGCGATGTTAGGTCGCACATTGGCTTATGCTTGGCGAATTCCTTGCGTGGGTGTGCATCATTTAGAAGGGCATTTGTTGGCACCTTTTCTAGAGCCTAATCCACCTCAGTTTCCTTTTTTGGCATTATTAGTATCGGGTGGTCACACCGAATTAGTGAAAGTAGAAAAAATAGGTAGCTATGAAGTGATCGGCGATACATTAGATGATGCAGCGGGTGAAGCCTTCGATAAGACAGCAAAATTATTAGGATTGGGGTATCCGGGCGGTGCTGCCTTAGCTGCGTTAGCCGCAACAGGGAATCCTGCACGGTTTCATTTTCCGCGTCCAATGACAGATCGACCTGGGTTAGATTTTAGTTTTAGCGGATTAAAAACATTTGCGTTGCATACGATAGAGCAACATACCGATGATCAACAAACCAAAGCCGATATTGCGTGTGCATTTCAAAATGCGATTGTCGATACGTTAACCATCAAATGTCGTCGTGCATTAGAGGCGACTGGCTACAAACGATTGGTCATCGCAGGTGGCGTTGGTGCGAATTTAGCATTGCGCCAGGCATTGCATGCAATGTGCGAAAAACGCGGCGTTTTCCTTTATTTTCCGCGATTAGAATTTTGCACCGATAATGGCGCGATGATTGCTTACGTTGGCTGCCAACGATTAATGGCCGGTCAACGAGAAGAATTGGCCGTCAACACCCATCCGCGATGGGTGTTGGGTGAATGAAGTGGCAGCGTCATCATCACGATGATCACTCCATTGCGAACGTCTTCGGTCGTGTTATTTTCCGCTCTATATTTTTTTCTAATTCTTGAGTGGTCGGAAAAGTATCTTTGTCACCAGGGTATTGTTTATGCAACTCATTGATGAGGGTTTGATACTCGTTTTCTAGCGTTTTTAAATTGGAGAGCGAGGCGGTTTTTATTTCATCCATTTTGTCGTATATCCTTAAATATGCTAATAGGTGCTGACGCTCTATACGATCGTTATCAAAAAAGCATTGAATATCGTATTCGGGATTTATCTTCTGAAGATTTTCAAGCTCCGTTTGAATTGTTAAAAGATGACCATGATATTTATTAGAAGAGTTAAATATAAAAAAAGATGTCGGTTTTTTAAAAGCAGACATTTCAATTTGAATGGACTCTATTAAATGAGGTAGTCGTCTTTTGCTTTTATTCGTCCTGTCACTTTGTAGCTCGTCTGTGAATGCCTTTAGGATATTTTTCCAACTTTCTCTTCTTTTATAATAATCATCAGCTGGATGAGTTGAATTGGTTTTTCCTGCGCGCTTTTTTAAATAACCGTTAACATTTTTTATTTTTTCTAACAAAGAGGCAATTTTTTCTTTTGTCGAAATTAATAAAGGCAAATCTTTTTTAAGTTGATTTAGAAAAAACATATTTTCTTCAAGATTGATTCTTTTTTCATTGAGTAGCAGCGCTTTGTGTAATTGTGTGGAAGCCATTTTTGCATAGTTGTCATCGATTTCATCTTTGGAATAGCTCTGTATAAGTTCCAATGTTTCATTGTAGAGATTTGATAATTTATCAAAATCATTTGAAATTTTTATTATCAAAATAGCAGTGTCTCCCGTTTGGGAATTTAATGATGAATGCTCTAATAAAGTCTTTCCAAGATTTTTTAAGGAAGTGCTTTTGGTTCTTTCGACTTTTGATATTAGTTTGAAATATTCAATCATGATCTCTATTTCTTTTTTATCTAATGGTATCGTTGTTTCGTTGCTTGGCGCATTTTTTATTGCGAGAATTAAATTATTGATTGATTCAGGGATGCTAACATCGATGCTTTTTGACAAAGCAATAGTTTCTTCGTTAAATATTTTATAGGCTATTTCTTCTATTTCTTCTATTTCGTCGACAGAGGTATTGTATTTTTTTAATTGATCTAAAGTTATTTCTGTGGCGTCTTGCGGAATTATTTGCGTTAAAAGGATGCTAAATAGTAACGGAGAATTATTTCCTTTTGAGGAAAGTTTGTTGGTTGACATAGAGCATTTCATGAAAAGTTCATTAGTGCTTTTTAAAAGGTCTAGATTATTTTGGAGATCTGCCTGTTTATCTGTTGTTATTTTGTTGTTATCTTCTATTTTTTTTAAAACGAGGTCTGCCATATTTTTTAAATAAGCATATTTATTATGAGTGTTAAGGAGAGAGAGATTATTTTTTAATGTAAAATAGGCGTCTTTGAAATGGTAGAAGGATTTTGCTGAGTTAATGCACTGATTTAAGTTTTCGCTTGAAGAATTCTTGTCTGAGATAAAAGAATCAATTTGATTGATAATAGGTTGAGCTATTTTTTGAAGTGTCTCTGTATTGTCCTCTGAGAGCATTTCTTTTAGATTCTCATCACAAAGGAAACACAGTTGCTGAGTTAAAGAGAGATTTTCAGGGGGTTCGTTAATATTATTTTGGGAAATTGTATTGATTTTATTGAGGGTAATTTCAAATATCGGATTTTTATCACGATGCTTTTCAAGCTCGCATTTAATATATTTCAACTTGGCTTTTTCGATTTCTTCTGTTAACTTCTTGCTTGATGTGGGTTGGGGATTTGATTCTTGATGCGATGCTTGAATTATACTACCAATAACTACTGCATATGTGACCAACATGTATTGAAGGTGCTGTGTGAATGGAGCATTGCATAGCTGATCCATCTTCTCTGAGATGTTTAAGAATGAAACGTCAGGGAAACGAGAAAGCAACAAAGTGTTCTTGGGCGTCGATCGCTGTATTAGATCAATTAAGTCATCTGCAGCAAAAGCCTGATTAGTGTCTTGCAAAATAATAAAAATATTTTTTTGTATATCGATTATATTATTCAATACCTTTAAAACGTTAGGGAGGTTTGCCTGCTTAAACGCTGTTTGGTAATACGTAAAAATAAAATCTTCTTCAATGAGTTTTTGTTCAGCCAAAGTAGATAAGCGTTCTGTAATATCCGGAAATTTTAATTCGATTTTTGCTAACTCTAGGGGTGTTACCGCTTGAATATTAGAAAGTAGATCAATCCATAGGGCATGAATTGTTTTTATATCAAGATAAATTTTTTTATATAACAACTGCGCAGCTGTTAACTCTGATGAATTCTCAGTTAGATTATTATATAACGTTTCGAAAGGATCACTTGGGTCTGAGCTTGATTCTAAATCAGTGGAATATTCGTTTCCATTCATCGCCTTCATGATATCACTTTTAAAAAAACTCGAAACAGCTTTTTCAAGAAGATCATCAGCCGTTACTTTTTTCGCAGCTTTTTCTTTGGCTTGTTCATGCAGGTTTTCTATTTGAAGAGATATTTGAAGAGATAATTGTCTCGATTCCACGTTGGCCACCCTTTTGTTTTGATAATAGCAAATGATTGAAATTTGATTCGTTTATAATAAATGATCAACATTAGGGCATCATTAAAGGGGGGTCGATTTTTACATTTCCATGAAAAAGCTTGTTTTATTAATAGAATCAATAAGAAGGAGTGTTAAATTTTTTCAAGGGTGGAAGGTTGGAAAGGTATTTTTGTCACGATCTGCAAGGGACTGATGCTGATTGTCGGAAGTCGTTTTGTCAGAATGCGTCATTATTTTTTCCCAATCCGACTTTCTTGCCCAGCCAATAGTTTCGCAACATTGCTGCGATGCCGATATAGCAATATGAGGCCCATGAGGGCAAAACTAGCGGTAAAAATGGGGTTGCCTGTCAGGTAGTAAAAATAGAAGGGGGTTAGCAATGAAGCGGTTAGAGATGAAAGTGAAGAATAGCGAAAAATCAGGGCTAACAAGAGCCAAGTCGCCATCCAAGCTAAAGCAACGGGCCAAGAAAGTGCTAATAAGCAGCCAATGAAAGTGGCAACGCCTTTTCCTCCTTCAAATCGGAAAAAAAGCGGAAATAAATGGCCGATAAAGGTAGCGAAGGCCACGAAGGCAAGACCTGTCGAATTTAACCCGTATCCTTGGGCAATGAGAACAGGGAGAACGCCTTTCAGCGTATCACCTAGTAGCGTCATGGCCGCTGCTTTTTTTCCGCCGATGCGCAAGACATTGGTTGCGCCAGGATTGCGTGATCCTTGCGTGCGAGGGTCTGGTAACCGCATCAGCTTACAAATAATAATGGCACTTGAAACAGAACCAAATAAATAAGCGATGATAATGGCGATACTTATTTCAATCATAGGGCAGGCATATAATAGTAAAACGACCGATTTTACAGCATCATTTTAAGAAAGACACGAAAGATATCTTTGCACAGGACAAAAATTTATCCCATCCCCGTCTTTGCGAGGAGCCTGCGAAGCAGGCGACGAAGCAATCCAATTCAGCACGGCAGTAAACTAACATAAAGGTCAACCCATTCTGGATTTGTTGATTCAAGAAGAGCAATTTTCTTTTTTCTTGAGCCACCCTTAATTTGTTTTTCTCGCGCAAGAGCATTCAACATATCACCACAACATTCGAATACGATATCCTTTATTAAAGTTAAAATGAAAGTGAGTTGAATCAACGAATCCAGAATGGGTTGACCTTTATGTTAGTTTACTGCCGTGC
>CAYTKY010000074.1:0-9596 GCA_964438435.1 uncultured Coxiellaceae bacterium
TAGCACTGCAGTAAACTAACATAAAGGTCAACCCATTCTGGATTCGTTGATTCAATAAGAGCAATTTTCTTTTTTCTTGAGCCACCCTTAATTTGTTTTTCTCGCGCAATAGCATTCAACATATCACCACAAAATTCGAAATAAACGAGAGATTTGCACCCATATTTCTGTGTAAATCCTGGAGTCAAACCATTTTTATGCTGATAAATACGTTTAATGAGGTCACTTGTCACACCCGTATACAAGGTTCCATGTCGTTTATTTGTCATGATGTAAATAGCAGGATGTTTTTCCATTACGATATCCTTTATCAAAATTAGAATGAAAGTAAGTTGAATCAACGAATCCAGAATGGGTTGACCTTTATGTTAGTTTACTGCAGTGCTAAGTTGGATTGCTTCGTCGCCTGCTTCGCAGGCTCCTCGCAAAGACGGGGACGGGGATGGGATAAACTCGCAAAGAGGGAGATGGGATAAATTTTTGTCCTGTGCAAAGCGAGCAGCCTGCTCTTAATTTGCATTAAAGGTTTCTTTGACATGTTGGTGGTTGGGTTAATTATTTTTTTGCAATGGCTCGTCGGGCTCCGCCCTCCTGCGCTTTACTTTCAAAAAATAATTAACCCAACCATCAACATGTCAAAAAAACCCTTTATTTAATTCCCAACATCCGTTTCAACCATCGTAATTTTTTTTCTGTATACGGTGGATATTCTAAATTAAAATCGAATAACCATTTCTTGGCATAAATACTTTTTTGATGAGAAAATGTTTCAAATGAATATCGTCCGTGGTACTGCCCCATCCCGCTTTGACCCACACCACCAAAAGGTAAATGATAATTGGCAACTTGCAACATGCAATCATTGATACATCCGCCACCAAAAGAAAGATGTTGTAAGATTTTTTCTTCGTTTATTTTATTTTTGGTAAAAAGATAAAGTGATAAAGGTTTGGGTTGTGCTTTGATCAGCGGAATGATGTCATCCATTTTTTCAAAAGTAAAAATAGGTAAAAGTGGACCAAATATTTCCTCCTGCATGATAGGATCATCCCACGATAACCCATCGATTAACGTAGGCGAAATCGTTAAATGGGTTTGATCATATTGACCGCCATACAAAATATGGCCTTTCGCTAATAAGGCTACTAATCGCTCAAAATGACGCTGATTAATAATGCGACCATAATCTGGATTTTGCAGTGGATCCTTACCAAAAAAGGTTTGAATGGATTGAATCATGGAATTAACCAGCGCTTCCTTGCAAGACTGATGCACATACAAATAATCAGGTGCAATACACACTTGGCCAGCATTCGATGTTTTTGCCCAAACAATACGACGAGCAGCAAAATGAAGATCGGCTGATTCATCGACAATACAAGGACTTTTTCCACCTAATTCCAATGTCACCGGTATTAAATGCTTAGCGGCGGCAGACATCACGATTTTTCCAATTGATGCAGCACCGGTGAAAAAAATATAATCCCATTTTTCTGTTAATAAATTTTCAACAATAGACGGACCACCCGTAACAACAGCAATATATTCAGCAGAAAAATGACTGAGTATTTTAACGATGACTTTTTCAGTATGACTAGCCACTTCAGAAGGTTTAATCACCACGCAATTACCCGCACTGATGGCACCCATGAGAGGCGACATGATTAATGAAAAAGGATAATTCCAAGGGCCGATAATTAACACTGATCCATACGGTTCACGATAAATACGTGATCGCCCTAACAAAGATAAAGGAAAAGGTGTCGACATTTCTTCTGGTTGCGCCCAGCGATGCAAATGTTTGATGTGATAATCAATTTCTTCCGTCATCAAAATAATTTCACTGACAATGGCTTCCATTTCACATTTACGTAAATCTTTTTTTAAAGCATCAATAATTTCAGCTTCGTGACTTTGTATCAATGATTTTAATTTTTTTAATTGATTAATACGAAAATCAATCGGGAGTGTTGCGCCAGAAAAAAAATAAGCGCGTTGACGTTTTAATAGTGAAGCATCATGAATATTCAATTTCTATCCTTTAAAAATTCGTTTAATACTTCCTCACAAATTCCCATCGATTTCCAACTGCACGTAGCACAAATTTGATGAAATATTTCTAAGGATATTTTTTCTTTGATGGCTTGTTTCGCTTGCCCCCACGTGATCATTTGATTCGGAGAAAGATCAAGTGCATGAGCATGCGCTTGATCTAACACAGAAATTTTTTCTTCTGTTGCGCACCGTTCATTTCTTTTGTGAGGACAAGGAGAACAAATCGAATCTGTTGTGTTTGTGACTCTGATAGATTGCTCATCCCCGTCCGTCGATTGCAAAGTCTCTACTATCGCTTGGTAATTCGCAATAAAAGTACGCGAATAACCTTTACCTTGAAAACATAAGGTACATAAAAAATGATGCGGACGAAATTGAATTGTCATCTCGCAGATTTTTTCCAAAGGTTAGGAACAATCAAGGAAACAGCGAATAATTTAATAAATTCAGAATAAATAAATGGCATCAACCCCCAAGTGATTGCATTTTCCCATCCGATAAAATGTGCTAACTGCACTACTCCGAATAAAAAAATCACGCTGGCACTGAATAAAGCAACGGCAAAAGCAGAAATCCTATTTTTTGCCCAGCCACGTTCAGCGAATAAACCACTGAGATAAGCAGCCGGTAAAAAGCCAAGCAAATAACCGCCACTGAATCCCCCAAAATGCTGGATACCCATTGAATAATCAGCAAACACAGGTAACCCCATACAACCTGCAGCAAAATAAGAAAGGATAACGGATGCACCTAAACGAGAACCATATGCCATCCCAATCAGCACCACAGTGGCACTTTGAAAAGTCAGTGGGACAGGTTTGAAGGGAATGCTTAATTGAGAAACAATACTTAAAATAGAAACGCCTAATAAAACAAGAAGTGCTTGTTTTAAAAAAATATTTTCTTTTGGCCAACATAAACTTTTGAATGCTGTTGTTGCCTGAGTCTGATTATTCATGAAGAATCCTTTGTGTTGAAATTTAAAATTAATTTAAATGAAGCCTAGAATCTGCTAACAATGAGAAGCTCCTTGTCAACAGACGATCTCTACTAACACTGCAGATTATAAATGATTGTGATGATCTTTCATTAAAAATTTATTTTTAAACTGATTTTTTATTAGTCATGATGATTTTGAACAGGTTCTAAGATTAAAAATGGCAACAAGGATGATCCGTAACATCTGTCAATATTAACTCATATAATCGATTGATGATTCGAGAAAAATGAGTCAACCCCGTCGCCTTCAATCTCACATCGAATATCGATAACATATTTTCATGACATTTTAACCCATCAATCCATTGGGAAAATGCTACCGATAAATGATTGGCTTGCTCATGCGATAAATCACTCCTACATCTTTTCAAAAATAAAGATGTGATCATCTCTGTATCATACTCATGTAATTTTCCAAATATTTTTTGCCCTTTATAAAAAGAATGAACGAACCCGCCCACAAACTCACTCAATATGGGGGAATTTCTTGTTTGTAGGTTATCAAGCCGACATCCGTGAACATCTATCGTAGAAGAAAATACTTGATTTTCAGCAGCTTCTTCGACGATCTTTGACGTTAACTTTTCATTATCAATTAGTAAAAGGCAATTTGAAAAACACTCGGAAAATAAATTGACAACATAAGCTACCTCTTCGTCAAACATGATTGCTCGTTTTAAATCCGCTGTTTTATCAAAAAGATTTTTTAATATGTTTTTTTTGTTTGATCGCCTATCCTTCAAGTGATACCTTGCGTCATTTAAAGGATGCACAACTAAGTCGCCCACAACTCGATGAGACTTATTAGCGTAGTAGTACTTTCTACTTTTTGCCTGCAATACCATCACATTTTCATCCGGAATTTCCTTAAGCAGGCGAGAAAAATCAATATCCATTTCGCTGAGATATAAAAACGACCTTGCCAACAGTGTTAAGCTAAGATAAAAAGCAACCATCACTGGCATCAATACAATCAGCATGATCAACTGGTTTGCAGATAAATCTTTTCTTGTATACCGCCAGTGAATATCATGAACACCCATCCTAACCATCGTTTTAGGATCAATAAAATGATAAAATTTGGCTGGGAATCGATCGACAATAAGCTTAAATGACAGATTTTCTTGATGCAATCTATGAGCCGCCATTATCATATGAGCTGCTCCACCACACATCCCATATAAAACAACATGATCGTATGAAAGCCGTAAATATTTAACCGCAGAAAGAATATCCATCACAATATCATTTTCCGTTGTCGCCCATTTGACGCTACGTGTTGAAAAATTCCGATGGTTTAGAAAAAAAGTGTCTGCCCCAAATACTTTTTTAAGGAGAAAAAATCCATTCGCTATGTAATTTGATTCTGCCTGGAAGTGACCTGTTAACGCCAAAACAACCGTTCTCCTCCCACCCTTATGTTTTACTAAAAATCCATCAATAACATTATCAACTTCCGACTTAATAAGCACTTTTCGGATACTATTATCCACATCCTTAAGATTAATACGGTCACTTAAAAACAAGTGGCGCTTTTTTTCAAATAAGGAAATGATTATATTTAAACAATGTTTGTTAATTTCTTTCCCATATGAAATTTTTTTATTAAACTCCGATACAACAAATTTCCCCGGCTTTATCAGTGCCCCTGCATCACACATTTGTTGGCTTTTTTTTAATTCATCAATACATATTCGTCCAAGATCATTTGCTACTTTATGATTAATCCCTGAACGCCCTAATGATTTTTCAACAATTTTTATTAAATTTTTAATTAATAGCTTTTCGTTTTTCACAATAAGATGACAATTAGAATTATAGTATAAAAAAATATTGCTAATCGCTTCTTGAATTTTCCCACTGATCGCTGCAGATGAATGAAAAGCAAAAAATGCCTTATCCAAAAGTAAAACGCAATAATAGATAACGCATATTGTTGGCAAATGCTTGACTAAATGCTGACAGCGACGAATATCGTTAAATGTTACTGTTTCGCCCAGCCAAAACGCTAAGATCCGCTCATATGATTGTTTCATGATATCAGAAAAAGGGCGATCCAAAAGAGACTCGATGAATTTGTTTCTTTCGCTAATATTTAATAAAACAGATTTGAGCAAAACAGGAGAAACAAGAAAAAAATGACCGTTATTCGCATTTTTCATTTTATAAGAATTCTATTATTAATTAGTGTGCTAAATCTGGTTCTATCGCAATTGCAAAGCTAGCTTGCTAACATCTGCATCATAAAATACGAGAAGGAGTGTAATCGGTGATCATCTTTAAAGGCAAGCATTTCTTGAAAGATGTCGTCATGTTAGTTATTCGCCGGTATCTTTCACTGCTCGCTGAGTGATCGTGATATCGAAGAAATGATCCTAGCGCGTGGAAACAACGTTCACCAGGCACTGTTGCGAAAATATTTTAAAGGAAAATTTTATTTTAAATCACCATAAGACAATGCATATCGATAATACCACCTGACCAACCATAGAATAATTTCGCCAGCAAAATGCTTCCATTTGAAGGTTTGTTTTGTATTTTTATTTTTCTTCTTATACCTGTTGAGGCATCCTAGCCATGCGATAATCGCTAAATTTAGCAGGAAGATTTATTTTTGCAACAAAGCCAAAATGCGAATTAAGACCTGAAAATTAATTTTCCATAAGACAAAAACTTATCCCACCTTTGCAGCCCCATTAAATCTTTAATTTTTGAATAGACGTTACGATCTCTTCCTCACTCGGTGCAGACAAGATCCGAGATAACAACATGGTATTTTTATTTAATAAATAGTTCTCATACGCTTCATAAAATTTCGGTAACTGCTTTCTATCAATCTCTGGAAAATTACTGGCCGTCATAGTATTTTTTATATGTTCTTTTTTAAATTTAGTGAGTTCATCAATAATAGAGGGTTGCATGGGATGATTAATCATGAACAGTTGTTTTACCAATGGATCACCTATTACCGCATGACGACCCCAGGTTGAAAAATCATTTAAGTCACTATGAGGATCTCTGTTTAAAACAACAAAAAGATGATTGCCACTCTCGGTCACATCGACTCGTATTACCTCTATCGATAATTTTTCATTGTTATTACCCTTAGCTAATTGATTGTCAAGATGAGTATAAACCATTTTTGACATTTCACCACAAAACTTCATTTGATGATTGTTCCTTGACAAAAAATTCAAATAAGCAAACGTCTCCATCATAAAAAAAAGCTTTTTCTCGATTTTCTCGATTGAAGTTAAAATTTTTGGTTCTAACGTCATGACATTTTCATTTGATTTTGCTTTTTTAAATTCTTGACAACACTCATGAAAATCATCTTTAACCTCCGTCTCAATCAGGTTTTTCCTTTTTTTTACAGCTTCTTCATCCCGGTTTTTTATTTCAATTGGAAAACATTGAGCTACTTGTTCCAATATCATCCGCGCTTCATAAATTGTTTTTAACAAAATACGATCATTATCACGATGACAATAAAACAGAGGATCATTGTTTGAATTATCGGCAACACCTATTTTGGCGCCGAGTGTTATCAAAAAAATCGCGGCTTCTAGCTGATTGTTATCGCAAGCTTGATGCAATGCTGTTTTTCCAGTCGATGAACCAGACGCATTTATATCGATATTACCTTTCTGAATGAGCTGTTTTATTTTATCCATATCGCCAATGCACGCCGCTTGCCTAAGCGCCAACAAAGGATCGTCTGCATACTTATCTTTCTGATTATTCTGATTACTAAACATATTCATTACCCCCGTCTCTATCCCTTAATTATACACGGCGAATCTTAAGAGAGTTTAACCACCGACTTGTCTTTCGGTAACATTTATTTTGAGGCAATTCGATCAAACAATTTTTTCGAATGGCAGATAGAAGTCGTGGTGAACGATGTAGGATTATTCGGTCTAAAATAAATGAATTTAATCGTTTGATCGCACTTGCATAAGAAATTGATCAGTGTAGTAAATCATACAATGCTACAAAAACTGAGTTTTGACAGAACCGAATTAGTGTTCGTATTCTCTTGTGCGACCTGCTTATTTTCAAAATTCTTCTGATAAAACCCAACAACAGAATTAGCAAAGTGTTGTTTTTTGCTTTCTGTATCCCTTTCATATGGGTATATATCTTCAATAATCTTTAATAATATTTCTGGTGGGATAGGAGTATTATTTAATGTGAGTGCTCTTTGTAAAATCATGCAAGACATTGCAGCATCTTTAATTTTAGCAGAGCGTTCTACTGCAAGCACATTGTGAGTCTTGATAAAATCCTGAATTGATTTCACCAGATCTCTGATAAAAGCTATATAGAATCCATTTGGGTCAGTATTTAAGCTGGGATCTAATACATATTCATGTTCACCCCTCGCATTATAGTCAGGCCGATACGATACATGACCTAAGGCATAAAAATGCTCATATGCATTAATGAGTAATATTTTGATTGTATCATAATCACCATCACCAGCTTGTGGAAGTGTAGGATAGAAATAGTGATTGTTATTTGTAAGATTTTTAGGATCGGCAGTATTAGCAATGCTAAGAATGCAATCGAGTATTACATAGTCATTGTCACTTTTTGATGTGATTGTCGCTTTATAATTGTTGTTATATATGTTCTGAAAAAATAAAGAATGTCTTTTATTCACTGCTATTTTGTGATTAATGACATCAAGTGACGATTCTTTTAGACTTTTACGATTATTCATACCACACCTCTATTGATTATTCTTTATAAGCAAGTATCGCGTATTTTACATACACATCATTAAGGATTAATTAAAAAGTAGGGTTGTGTCTCAATTTATTTTTAGCTTTATAAGTTTGACAAACGACTATTCCTAAGTGCAACTATGCCGCTAACGCATAAAATTACTCGAACGCAAATGCGTTTTCAGAATTAGCACGTTGCCCTTTCTTCAGCATTCGACATAATTCAATGCCAGGATTATTAGTACCCCTTTTATCTATTGTAATTTTATCAGGTAATCCACTTGACCCAATTGCCTTTGTAAAAAAGGCTTTAGCAGAAGCTTCATCACGATGTTTTGATAACATGAAATCAATCGTGTCACCTTCTTTATCTACTGCTCGATACAAATAATTCCAAACTCCTTTTATTTTGATATACGTCTCATCCATTCTCCAGCTACAGCCGGTTTTCTTTTTGTGATTTTTATGAATTCATTTTCTAACCGCAGACTAAACTCCATCTAGTATTTTATGAGGCAGATTTTAGTAAGGTACGCTTGAATTTGCGACAGAGCTCAGAGAATCACACATCCCGATTGCTTACGATCTGCCAGATGTTGGTCTGGCACTCGACGCTGTAATTGCTGCGTAATTTTCTGAAAATTTGTTTCTTTTGCTCGACATAATTTTTCCAAAGCTCTAACGCCCGCGCCGCGCCATCCGCATACGGCACCAGGCCAGGCCGCGCCCGCACATAAATATTCGTGACCAAGACCAGAACGCGATTCACGAGACACCCGATAAAAAGATTCACCATTAACCAATTTAAGAGATTCTGCAAGCTCACTTATTTTTCTGTTTTCTTCAACAACGTCATAAAGTCCTTCGCAGAAAATCTTCGCGGTTTCGGGAGTCAAAACACTTTGAACTAAACCAATCATGCGAACACAAAATGCATTCCGCTGTTCCCAGTTTTGAAATGTATCGAATTGATCGAGATAAGCTTGATAGAAAGCAAGGAGTAATAATTCTGGATCAATGTAATCATCTAGTTTAGTCGCTTGCTTTGGCAGAAGAATGGTAAATAATAATTTGATTGCATTTTCTGTTTTTTCACTCAACGTTCCTTTTTCGCCGTTTGGAAATGTCTCTTCTTTAAGGACGTCAATCAATGATTGCGCATTATTGACATATTCTCGTGGGATAACAATTTTATCTTCACCCTCTGCGTTTTTTTGCGTTGTATACATATTCCAAGCTGACAAAGCATCTGCCTTCGCATTTATAACATCCTCAGTCTGTTCAAGCTTATCGTAATATGGCAGTAATAGTTCGATCATTTTAATTTGTTTGCGCTTAGCTGCGATTGATAATGCATCTTCATTTTCAACATCAAACGTCGCCCACGTGTACTGGCTCTGTATTTCAATTCCTTTTTGGGCTTTAAGTAACAATAGCTCAGGATTTTTATTTAATATTTCTATTACTTTCTTTCGATCATCATCGATCACCGCTTGCAGAAATACCGGCATGAGTTTTGCATGAATTTTCTGTTCGATAAATTTGAATACTATTTGCGGATCAACGTTCGTTGTGGTTTCGATGCTGAATATGCCTTGTTTTACTAAGGCATTAAATGCGATGTCTTCTAATCTAGGAACGTGTCGATTGCCAGCCATGCGTTATCCTCGTTTAAAAAATAGTATTTATAGTTGTATTTGCGTATATATATACAAAACAAGCAGGGTGCAAGTAGAAATTAATACGCCTAACTGCTTCTGGGCTTTGGCACTTTTTCGAGAGATTTATGCTTTAGGTAGGATCTATCGTGAA
>CAYTKY010000075.1:0-9453 GCA_964438435.1 uncultured Coxiellaceae bacterium
TAGCTGTTAATGTGCCATTTGTGATCGTTGTTGTCCCCGTATACGTATTCGTACCTGATACCGTTATGCTCCCTGCGCCACTTTTAGTGAACGAGCTAAGATTGCTAAGAATACTGGCAATCACACTGTTAGCGGCTGTGGTATCCGTATTACTGATGGTTAATCCAAATCCACCGCCATTTAACGTATTACTAGAACCCAAAATATTGATGTCATTCCCTGCTGTTAGAACACTAGCAGCCGTCATCGTCACAGGCGTTGAGCTCGAAAAAGTGATGTTCCCCGTACCGCTGGTTGTGATATTGCCTCGCAAATTATAGGTCGGCGTTCCACTGGTTGCTGTGGTTGCAAAGCTAACGTTGTTAGAAAGCGTGATGTTATTGCCTGAAACACTGTATAACACATTGGATAAACTACCCGCGGCGGTATTCATATTGGTTGGCGTGATATCGCCATTTGTTAAATCAAGCGTGACTGTATTTTGAGAAAAATTTAACGTTTGACTACTACTGTTCGGAAAAACAACTAACGAATTACCGCTGACACCACCTGACAAAATACCTAAAATAACGCTACTACTCGAAAAAGTATTAGAAGGGTATAAGTTAGAATAAAATCCTGTTGCGTTTGAATAAGTACTTAATACCAATCCAGAGGTAAGCGCTCCAGCAACACCAAACGATACGGTAGCTGTTGAAGGATTACCGGAAATATACCCTGATATGGTTTGTGGGGTACCTGATCCAAAAGCCCATAGAAAATAAGGATAGGTTTGATTTTCTATGATGTTCCAAACATTCGTGAAATCGTATCCGGTAAAGGTAGCTTGCTGTTTCATTTCAGCATCGGTTTTACCGGTGCCTGCGGCACTGGTTGCTTGACCTGACGTGGTCGTATCCCAAAAACCGTTTGTGACGGGCCCAAGGTTGAGTATTTCACCTGCTAATCCACCTACATCAGAAAAACCTGAGACACTACCTACACTATAGATGTTTGAAGCGCTTCCAGGTCCCACTAAAGAGCCAACAAATCCACCTACCTTACCATTACCTGCTACATTTCCCCAACTGTAAGCATTTTGGATAACACCTGTATCATTAACTCCAACAAAACCTCCTACAAAAGAATCGGTTGAAGAAATTGAGCCTGAACTAAAAGATTTTTGGATATTACCCACATTCAATCCAACAAAACCTCCTGCTCGACTTAAAGAGCCGGATAAGTTTGCTGAACTCCAACTATTAACAATCCTACCACTACTAACGCCTATCAATCCCCCAACTCTATCGCCGGAACCAGATATTGAACCTGTGGAATAAGTATTGCTAACCATTGCAAACTGCTGAACCTGTCCAGCTAAAGTTCCAATGTTATTTGCAGCTGAAATATTTATATTGCTATTTGTCAATCCAACATTTTGAATAGTGTCTGTTATCTCACGAAACAAACCACCATCAATATAGCCTGATGCTAAAGACACATAAAGTTGATCAATAGTATAATTTTGCCCATCAAAACTGCCGTAATAAGGATTACCGATAGGCGCAAAACCGTTTCCAGTCGATATATTTTTATTTGTTCCCCATATTTCAGCTTTGTTTGTCATTCCATTTGTTAAATCGATGTTGTTGACAAGCGTATAATCAGCGTTTATTGCAGCATTCATCAGCTGTAACTGATGAGGTGTGCTGATGGAAGCATTCCATTCAGAACTTAACATAGGGCGGGTAGAAGATATAAACCAAGGCACAACCCAAGTTGATGATGGAGCGATGATTGAACTTATATATCCAAATGAAAAATCCCAACTATAAGGAGCAGAAGAATAGGTTGCAGAACTAGAGAGATTAACTGTGCCACCGTTCGTACAAGTACCCGTAAAACATCCGCCGGTAAGATTGGTAATCGTTCCGGTATTTGCTCCAAAGCCTGCTGATTGATTGGAGGTATCGGTATCCCAAAAACTGTTTGTGATTGAACCACTATTCGTCCCAACAAAACCACCCACATTCGTCGTACCTGATACATTGCCCGTACTATAAGAAGTCGTAATGCTTGAATTAGATGTACTATTTCCCCCAACTAAACCGCCTACATTCGTCGTACCCGATACACTCGCTAACGAATACGTCTTACTGATACTGCTGTCATCATTTTTTCCAACTAAACCACCGACATTCGTCGTACCTGAGACACTACCTGAACTATAAGCTTCTGATAAATAACTGACACTGAGTAACCCGATTAACCCACCAACACCATTAATACCGCTACCCGTCAAATTGACATTATCTGCATAAACAGATGAAACGTATCCGCTATCAATTTTACCAGCTAAACTACCTGTTTTGTCGCTTCCAGTAATGGTAGGGTTAGTCAGGCCTACATTTTTAATAGTCACATTCGCAGCTTCACTAAAAAGAGCAACCCCTGTTAGGCTAGAGCGATTAATGTATAAATTTTTAATCACATGATCTTGCCCATCAAAATTACCCGTAAATAAACTCCCGATACCGATAGGATAAAAACCACTCCCTGTCGGCGTATTTCTGTTGGTTCCCCAAACTTCGGCTCCATTTCTCATAGAGCTGTTGAAATCCACATCATTGACTAGCGTATAATCTGCATCTAAGGTTGATCCCATGAGTTGTACTTGATGCGGTGTACTAACCGAAGTATTCCATTCAGAAAGTAACATCGGCCGTGTTTGGCCATCAAAAATAAACCATGTGCCTGCTGGTTTTGTTGATGTGGTACTCACTGTACCTGTCACGCTCCAGCTATAAGGTGCGGAAGAATACGTGGTTAATGCCGAGAGATTGGCTGTGCCACCATTTGTGCAAGTGCCTGTGAAACATCCGCCGGTAAGATTAGTGATCGTTCCCGTATTTGATCCAAAGCCTGCTGCTTGATTGGAGGTATCGGTGTCCCAAAAACTGTTTGTCACTGAGCCACTATTATCTCCAACAAAACCACCTACAGACGTAACACCACCTGATACACTGCCTGTACTATAAGATCTTGTAATCGTTCCACTATTGTAGCCTGCTAAGCCACCTATAGTGTTGGCGATTCCAAGACCATTTACGTTTGCTGTTGAGTAAGAGTCTGAAATCGCTCCAACACTAAAGCCTACTAAACCACCTGCTTGTGACATTAGTGGGTTAATCGTAACAGAACCTGAACTATAACTATTACTAACACTACCACCACCACTAAGATGACCTACTAATCCACCCACAATAAAACCAGTCGATGTGACACTGACATTATCAGCAAAAACATCACTGATGGTACCCCCACCAAAAAATGCAACTAAACTACCTACCTCATTCATCCCTGTTACAACTGGATTCAATAAACCAATATGCTGTATCGTCCCAGGAATAGCGAGATAACCAAGTAATCCAACAAAGACTTCCGTAGGTCTGTTGATATAAAGATTATTAATTGTGTGATTTTGTCCGTTAAACTGTCCTTCAAAATTCCCTGTAAGATCATTGATCGGAACAAATCCTGCACCTGTTGACGTATTTTTATTCGTCCCCCACACTTCAGCCACATTAGACATTCCTGGATTCAAATCAATATGATTTCCTAATGTATAACTCGCGCCTGATGCCGCTTGCATTAATTGCAATTGATGACCTGTATTAACAATCGTATTCCATTCGGAAAGTAATATGGGTCGTGTATTGCCATTAAAAATAAACCAAGCATTGGACGGTGGTGAAGAAGTACTGCTGGCTGTAGCAGTCACATCCCAACTATAAGGTGCTGAAGAATACGTGGTTAATGCGGAAAGATTAGCCGTCCCGCCATTAGTACAAGTGCCTGTGAAACATCCGCCGGTAAGATTGGTGATCGTACCCGTATTTGTTCCAAAGCCTGCTGATCGATTTGACGTATCGGTGTCCCAAAAACTATTCGAAATTGTTCCGCTATTTGATCCTACAAATCCACCTAGTATACCTGATTGAGCTGCTGTCACTTTTCCAGTACTATAAGATGTTTGAATATTACCGCCAAAATTTACTCCAACAAAACCTCCTCCCGTAAAACTGCTTGGGTCTGTGGTCGAGATATTTACCGTTGAATAACTATTCGAAATAATAGGAGTCTCTGAATAACCAACAAGACCTCCTAAAGTTCCATCGCCCGTTATTGATCCAGAAGAATATGCGTTAGAAAGCGTCCCCGATGAAAAATATCCTAATAAGCCGCCTCCTCGTCCTCCTAATCTACTCTGTATATTAATATTGTCAGCATAACTATTGCTTACCGTACCGGACAAATACCCCGCCAAACTACCTACATTTTGTGCGCCCACCATAACAATATTTAACAACCCTAAATTAAGAATAGTACCGCCATTCACATAACCAAAAAGACCTGTGAAAAAACTAATGGGTCTATTAATGTATAAATGATTAATCACATAACTTTGGCCATCGACTGTTCCTGAATAATAATCATTAATGTTGGCGCTACCCGCGATAGGATGAAATCCCAGACCGCTATTCCAATTCACCGTTCCTGTCGCATCAATATTGTTAGTTAATGCATAGCTTGTGTTGAGGGGCCCTGTTCCAATACCCTGCACCCCATAGATATCGCCAACTCCATTGATACCGGGATCACTGATACGAGTGAATTGTGCATTGTATTGATAACTATACGTAGATCCCGCTGCAATACTGAAATCATTCGTCACATTAAACGTTGGAAGTGATAATGAGCTCTGGAACCATTGGCCTTGTGACAAGGTGAAATTCTTCACATTAATATTGAAGGCCATACTATTCACTGTGCCGCCTGAACCTGATCCTATCGTACCTGCTGTGATACTTTGTGTGTCATTTAATGCACTTAACGTTAACCCACCATTGAGTGCGGTAATATTCGCATTCAAATAAATATAACGAGTAGCATTTAGCGTGAGTGTATAAGGTGATGTCCAAGTTAAAGCGGTATCAACTGAAATATCACCACTCCCTCCGCCACTGGAGGTTGTCAGAACAGTGACATTATTTGAATTGAGATTACCGGTTAAACTACTTGCCAAAATATTCGCTGCTGCAACATTATCGGGTGTCCAAGTACCACTACTATAATTGATTCCTGTAGTGGCCGAGTTATTAATAAACACATCCGTCGGATCTAACAACCAGGTTCCTGTTTCACCATATGGAGCTATCGTGCTTACACGCAAGCCATTCACATCTAAATAATTTTTACTCGATGTTTCAACAAACCCACCATGGCCACTTTCACTGCCACCTCGTGCAAAAATATTGCCATACGCTTTCGTTACATTATCCGACCACAAAATCACATTGCCGCCATTCCCTGTTCTGATGGCATCTGCATGAATCATGGCTCCTGGCATCATCACGACCGCATTCGCATTCGGCAATGGGCCACGACCTTGATAATTGCCACCAATGAAAACATCGCCCCCACCCACATCACCACTCACATCGATGTCGGCAGATGAATCTACTAATATATTGTGACCCGTCACCGTCACTTTCCCGCCTTTTTCTCCCGCCGATTTACCCGATGCATTTAATTTGCCAGCAACCCGAACAATACCGCTGTCTGCGTTAGCCCCCAACACAATATCTCCCTGATATTGTCCAACCGATCTTGCCTGCGCAACCCCTTGCATATTAATGACATTATCGAGCACCCCTTGCGCTGCTTTTGCAGTCACTAACACTCGTCCACCATCTGCCATCAAGCTCCCTGTATTACTTACACCCTCTCGTAATTCATTCCCCTCTTTATCGACACCACGGCGTGATGTCGGTTTATCAATCGCAAAATTAATGAGTTGATCTCCCGAAAAACTCACGGTATACGCATCCCCCGATGCTAAAATCACATGCCCCATTTGTGCCGTGATCATTCCTTTATTCACCACACCCGGCGACACTAACGCCACTAAGCCATGTTGTGCTGCAATAATTTGTCCTTCGTTAATCACCGCACCCGAATAATTTGGATCTTGTGAAAAATAATAATGACCATTCATAAAATTTTGATCGGTGATGTGTGATGTCGTTGCAATCAATCCACCCACATTCACATACGCAGAAGGTCCAAAATAAATACCAGCAGGATTAGTTAAAATAATTTGTCCTGTCGCAGTGAGTCGTCCATAAATTTGTGACGCACCACTTGAAGGATTAATACGATTTAAAATAATTCCACCTGCTGGTTGTTGGAAGTGTGTTGATTCTTGTTGACCGATATTAAAACTTTGCCAATTCACAATCGCTTTTTGCGATGATTGATTCACAACCGTTGAGTTTGTTGATTGTTGTATCGATACATTCCCTGCTGCCACATGATCAAGAACAGGATTCGCTAGGGGAGTGGATGTAAACAAAAAAGCCGTAGCCATGACGATCCAATGTTTGACCGAGAGCAACCCAACTAAGTGTCGAAAATCATACTTCATGATTCCCATTTCCTCTCTTTTGTTATTTGTGTTTATTAATTGAACATATATATGATTAATAATAGTTCATCCGTGGGATATTTCCACAATAAAGGCCCAATACAAGAAAAAGGATTTGTCTGAAAATGAAGGGGTTAGAAAAGGTCAACCAATATATTTTGCAACAAATTACTTAAATTTAGGTTCGTAACGATGACAATACGGTGCTTTACCTGTTTTTTGATAATAGCGTTGATGATCTTTTTCCGCTCGCCAAAAAGGACTCACTGGCAATAAAACGGTTGCGACATGAAAGCCTAATTGCGTTAATTCTTCGATAAGCTGCAACGCTATTTTTTTTTGCGCCTCATCGTAATAAAAAATAGCACTTCGATATTGTTGACCACGATCCGGTCCCTGGCCATTTTGTTGCGTGGGATCGTGAATTTCAAAAAATAATTTTACTAATGCTTCATATTTTATTTTTGTTGAATCAAAAATAATTCTTATTGCTTCGTAATGTCCTGTGTCACCCGAACAAACATCACGGTAACTTGGATTTTTTTTCTGACCACCTGTATAACCCACTTCTGTTTTGAGAACACCTTCACATCGCTGAAAGAAATATTCGACGCCCCAAAAACATCCCGCAGCAAAAATGGCTTCTTGTGAATCGGTAACATGCAAATCAGAAACAAAATCCAAACTCAACGAATTGACACAATGACGCGTTTCTTTTGCCGTAAAATTTTCTCTTAAAAAAACGTGTCCAAGATGCGCATGACAACGTCTACAAACAATTTCTGTTCGATCAGTATCCGCATCGGGTTGACGCAAAACAGCCTCCTTGATTTCTTCATCAAAGCTAGGCCAACCACAGCCTGAATGAAACTGGGCATGAGAACGAAAAAGGGCTAAACCACATTGACGACATAAATAAGTGCCCGCTTCAGCTAACTCATTGTATTCGCCTGAAAAAGGCTTTTCTGTCCCTTTATCTTGTATGACAGCAAGGGCATCATCCGTCAAACTGCGTGTTTTTAAAATCATCGACCAATCCTTGAGATACCCGTTATGAAGATTTTTTCAAAAAAAATAACCTGCTTGTCGCTCCCAGATTGAGTATGATAAACCTCATGCAACCAACCTCTACCTTACCAGAATATTGGTTTATTTTTCAAAATGGCTGTTTAGCTTTCTTAAAGCAGCCCCATCAGCTTGTTTTACCTCAAACAAATGATCTTTTTAAATCACAAATCATCAGACAATATCACTTAGGTAATTTCAACGAAGTTGCTTGCCATTGTGCCGAAATAAAAAATACGACTGACATCCTCTTTATTCATATTGTGTTCATTCCTCTCAGAAAAGCATTAGAAATGCTAGAGGGTGAATGGTATGGCATCGCTGCAAAAGCTTATTCCATTATTCAATGGGATAAAAATCATCGCTATTGTGGACGTTGCGGTGAATTGACTGAGCATAAAACAGGATCGTTTGAACGGATTTGTCATACTTGCCAATTAGCGCATTTTCCACGTATTTCACCTTCTGTCATTTTATTAATTAAAAAACAAGATCATCTCTTAATGGCGCGTAGTCCACATTTCCCACCCAACGTGTATGGCTTAATTGCTGGATTTATCGAAGTCGGTGAAAGTATTGAAGAAGCTATTCATCGAGAAGTCAAAGAAGAAATAGGAATTACCGTGAAAAACTGCCAATATTTTGGCTCTCAATCGTGGCCATTCCCTGATTCATTAATGATTGGATTTATAGCAGATTATGCCGCCGGAGAACTCATCATTAATCAAGATGAAATTGAAGCAGCCGGTTGGTATCGATTTGATCATTTGCCGGGTAGGCCTTCCACTTCAATCAGTATTGCCGCAAAATTAATTAATCATTTTATTACTGAACAACAATCTTGACATGGAAATACATCATGAAAAATTTTGATAATTGGTGGGAAGAAAAACGCTCTGCTTATCTTTATTCAATCATGGCGCAATATGAACAAAACGATTTACACAAAAAACTTTTTCTTGATTTAAAAGTCGCTGCTGAAAAACAAGCGCAATTATGGGAAAATAAAATTCCTGATAATCAAAAACCCCTGATATTTAAGCCTAATCTGCGCACCCGCATCATCGTGAAATTAATTCGTTACCTAGGCCCAGAAACGTTACACAACATGTTATCTGCCATGAAAATTCGCGGCATGGCTGTTTTTACGCGTTATCATAGTGAACACAAACACACCACACTCAGTTCGGCAAGCAATTTGCGTGCTGCGATCTTTGGCATTAATGATGGATTAATTTCTAATATGAGTTTGATATTAGGGTTGGCAGGTGCTAACAGTGCCAATCAACATTTTATTATTATTGCAGGCATTGCAGGGCTATTGGCAGGAGCTTGTTCAATGGGTGCTGGTGAATATATTTCGGTGCGATCACAGCGTGAAGTGTTCGAATATCAAATTGCGATTGAAAAACAAGAATTAGCTGAATACCCTGAAGAAGAAATGGAAGAATTAAGCCTGATTTATCAAGCACGTGGAGTGAAAAAAACAGAGGCAGACCAGCTTGCTCAGCTAATGATTCAGAATCCTGACACAGGCTTGAATACCTTGGCTCGTGAAGAATTAGGGTTAAATCCTGAAGATTTAGTTTCTCCAGTCGGCGCGATGGTCGCATCGCTTTTTTCATTTGCTATTGGAGCGGCCGTACCATTAATTCCTTTTTTACTCAGTCATTCATCAAATAATTTGATAATCAGTATGACGATAACGGGCACGACACTTTTTTTGATCGGCACTATTTTAAGTCTTTATACTAATCGCAACGCATTTTATTCTGGATTTCGCATGTTATTCGTTGGAATATTAGCCGGCAGTATCACTTTCTCCATTGGGAAATTATTAGTAAATATCGTGTAATGCATGAATTTTATTTTTTTGTAACTACTCACCCGGCGTCATTGCGAAACCCGCGTTTTTTGCGGGT
>CAYTKY010000076.1:0-8820 GCA_964438435.1 uncultured Coxiellaceae bacterium
AATAAAAAAGTCCCTTTTTTTAAAAAAGATCGAATAAACTGCATGCATTTTTGCACAAAAAACACATCGCCTACCGCTAACGCTTCATCTGTAATTAAAATATCCGCATCAACATGTGCCATTATCGCAAAACCCAAGCGCGACACCATGCCGCTTGAATAAGTCCTAACAGGCTGATGAATAAAATCACCGATTTCAGCAAAGTCGATAATCGACTGCAACCGCTCTTGAATTTGTTTTTTAGTTAAACCTAACAAACCTGCTTTAATAAAAATATTTTCTTTGCCTGTAAAATCCCCATTCAACCCACTGCTATAATCCAGAATGGCTACCTTCCCATCAACTTCGACACGTCCTGCAGACAAACGTAAATTACCTGAAATAATTTTTAACAAAGTGGATTTACCACTGCCATTAACACCCACAAACCCCCAACTTTCTCCCTTTTTGATTTCAAATGAAACATGCTTTAACGCATAAAAATCACTTTGCTTTTTAGAAGAATCCTTTGACGCTCCCCGCAAACGATAAACTTTAGAAACGTTTTCAGCTCGAATTGCCACATTATCCTGGCTCATTGAAGCATCCTTCTTACATAAGATCCGCAAAAGTCACTTTAGATCGCATAAACAAACAATATCCGATAGTAGCTAATATCAATGAAAATAAAAAAACATAGAGCATTGAAAATAAGCTTGGCCAACTACCATAAAGCAAAGAAGCTCTTGCATTCTCAATAATAACGGCGATTGGATTGACTTGGATCACCCATTTAATTCGCTGGGGGACCATGCTAGCTGGATAAAATATAGGGCACATAAACATTAAAATAATTGTCAAAGGTGAAACAATCGCACTAATATCTCGAAAAAAAACAGCCGCTGTCGAAAGAATCCAAGACACGCCTAAGGTTGTTAATAAAATACAGATCAAATAAAAAATGATACAAACAGCACTCAAATAAATACTCTGTTTAGCTAATAAAAAAATGACGGCCGTAATGGCTACATTAATCACTAACGTAATAAATGAAGTTAACACGGTGGTAATAGGCAATACTTCCAATGGGAAAGCCAGTGATTTCACATATGCCATATGTGATAAAATAATGGAAGGCGCAGAACCAATGTTTTGTGCTAAAAAATTAAAGAAACCGAGGCCTAAAAATAAAGCCAAGGCATAATCCAAACGTGACTCATTCCCTAAATTAGAAAATCGTCCGCCCAAAATCACGCCGAATACAAAATAAAAAATAGAAAGCATAATGAGAGGTAAAACAACTTGCCATGCAATACCTAAATAACTCGCCTGATAAGTCGAACGAAAATTTTGAATTGTCACCGAACTAATCAATTCCCGGTATTTTGACAAATGCCGACAAATAGACCATGGATTAACATATTTCAAACTAAATGGCTCGGGAGTGCTAACATAAATGACTTTACTCATTAAAAATAGCTCCTGCTGTCTGATTCAAAATCAGGAAAATTCTTTTTCAATTTAGATAAAATAGCGTTTGCTTTTCGATGATCTTGATCATCAAGCGCTTTTTGCATTGCTTGAAAATAAGGTTTTAATAAATAAGCTGTTTCTTCATGTCGATAGTCTTCGTGAATATAAAATCTAGATGTCGTGCGCGAAGGATAAGTCGGCTCCGTGTGCCATTTTATCCAATCTTCTCGCTTAAAAGGCTCAGGTGATGATGAACCCGATGAAACGCTTAAATGCAATCCTTTCTCTAATAGCGTCATTAATAGCTCGGATGTTTCATCTTCATAAATTAATTGTTGATTTGCGCTAGCAAAAGGTAATTGACTCGTACCTTCCGGAATAGCATATGCCTGGCAAGAACCTGGGTTCATTCTGGTAATAAAATAAGGAATCGCAGAAAAGTTAGCTAACGCAGCGAAACCACTAGATGTTCCAATAAACAAATCGCTTTTCAACATCAGTGTCAATTCATGCCCTAATCCTAATCCGTACAATCTGAGACTGCATACATTAGGTAATCGAAGTATTTCAAGCGGTTTTTCCTGCAAACGACCTAGCACAATAAATTGTACATCCGGGTATTGAGCATGCGCTTTATTCAAAAAATCGTACCATTCAAGAAAATCAGAATCACGCGAATACGTATGATCGCCGCCCAAACCAATATCCAATCGACGGAGGCGCAAATGAAAAGGAACCAGCTTTTTCCCTGCAAAACGACGTGCAATCAACTCATCGACATCAGGACCACATCCTAACGCTGGCTGTAAAAATGGAATAAAGCCTTTTTGTTTGGCAAATTCATTAATAGCTTCGTGAGAATAAATATATTTAATAAAATAATCATTTAATTTTTTCTCATTCGAAAGATTATCTCTCACTGAAGTTCGAATAGATTGCGGAATAACTCGCTTCGCTACTTTTTCTAAAAAAGCATTATTACAAATTCTTTTTTCGATTTTATTATAAATTTTCCTAAAGATACCATCATCAACACCAACTTTATCTTTTAACATCGCCAAATAATCATGAATGGCTTCTAAATCATGCTCATCTGCGTTAGCAACCATACCCTCTAACGCCTCGATCAACATCTCTCTCTTTCGAAAAATAAAAATATTTCCCAACTTAGGATGTGTACCGAATGCCGAATAAAGTTCATTAAAAAAAAGCTCGAAATTATCGGGATTAATAAGACCACGCTGATAAATACTGGCAGGATATTCTTTATCTAAACAAATATAAATATCCACACATTTTTTTTGTTTTTCCTCACAAACCATCGCTGTTCGTACATTCCAGGTCAATACATCACCTAATGCATAAGGAAAAAGTTCAAAATCATAAATAGCAACGAGATGATTAGCAGGCATCATAAGCATTCACCTGATAGATAGTTTCAAAAAACTCATCTTGTACAGCACAATTATTTAAATAAATTTGCTTCCAATTTTCCAGATACGGATAATCGTCTCTATTGAGAATTAATTTATCGAAAGGATTTTTAGAAACATTCCATTGTTTCATATAAAAATATTGAGAGGTCAGCCGGTTAATTTGTTGAAAATACCATTCAATTTGTTTTAAATGCATTTCACCAAATGAAGAAATATTCATTGATAAATCAAATTGTTTATCTGGCAACAACGATAACTGGTGTGGCAAAAGAAAAACGATCGAAGCAGCTTCTATTTCTTCTTTGACTTCCTCATAACAAGAAAAACTTCTAGCTTGAAATACTTTTCGCTCTTTAAAAACAGAAGATAAATATCGTTGAGCGATATAGAGTGCAGGCATAATATCGACTAAAACGATTCTCGCGTTAGGATTCAGCGTTAAAATAACATAAGCATTTCTTCCATAACCCCCACCGATTTCAAGTATGTTATGCGTTTTTTCAAAAGAAACCGCTTTGCACATCGTATAGTATTCAATCAGAGAATTTGCCAAATCTTGCGACATACTCTTTTGTTGCGAAAAAACTAATAACGGATTACCTTCACTAGGCTCTTCTAAGCGATCAAGATAATGCTGCGTATCAATTGTTTTTACGTATTCCCACAATAACAATACAAAATAATAGTAACTAAATGGCTCTTGTGTAGCAAAAGCGGGATCACGTGGCATCGATAGAGCGATATTTTTACATTTCTCAAGAATACTCTCCGGCAATAAAGATTCAACCGCCTTAATTTGAGCATCCCCTGCTTGCACTAAAAAATTAAAATAATTGTGACCCACTGTGCGTTTAAAATGGTGATATCCATTATCTAATAACTGATCCCAATTTTTACTCGCGAGCAAAAGCCAGCAATTTGAAGAATCATTAATGCCGGCATGTTCCACATTTTCTTCTTGAGCATAAAGACTCAAAAGACGGATTAATTCTTTAAACCCATTTGCTCTTTTAACATCATCTAATACCTCAGGCCAATTCAACAACCCCGCGATCTCATTCAAATTTATTTTTATTCCCTCAATATTTGCTTGATCCGGCAATTTTTCCCTTCGATTCGCAAAAAGAATAACATTTTCTTTATGAATAATTTTTGGTAATCGCAATTGAGTAGTGGATGCAACTGACTGACCAGTCATACGCAAAGAAAAAATGATTTTCATTCCCGATACAAATTTAGCTCGAAGAACATTAACAAAATGAAAAATTCTTTTTTTTACTGAATCGAAATGTTGAGCTATATGATCACTTTCCATTAAACATTACCCTCTATCCCACCGACATTTTAAAACCTTGCTAACCTTAGCATAAGTCAGAATAAAACACACAAATTTTAAATATGCCTTTTATTAAACTCAGGCCTTATGCGCATAATCAAACGATTGACGCTTTAATTCATCAAAATGCTCACGCGCCCAATGAATACAATCATCCAATCCTCGATCTAATGAAATATGATCTTGCCAATTGAGTTCATCGCGTAGCTTTTTGCTTTCGAGATGATAAGCCGCATCTTTGCCTAATCGCTCACCAACCACTTCAACATGATCCTCAAATGCAACATTTAATTTCTCACAAATACGTGCAACCAAATCTCGAATAGAAATCACTTCGTTCGTGGAAATATGATACGTATCTCCATTTTGGCCATTCAACATAATCCGCCAGGTCGCTTCAGAAACATCCTGCATATGAATAAAGGAACGGGTTGACACGCCACCGCCATGCAATTGTAATTTACGACCTAACATAATAAACAAAATGGTTCGAGGAATAATCCGATAAAGCTGTTGACCAGGACCATAAACATTGGCAGCACGTGTTGTGACAACTGGGAATTGATATGCATTGTAAAAGGTACGCAAACTCAGATCAGCAGCCGCTCGCGAAACAGCATAAGGCGTGCTGGGATTAAATGGATAACTTTCATCAACAAAACCAGAACAACTTCCATAAACTTCCGGTGTTGAAACATGCACGTATTTTTTAAGGAAATCACATTGGCGTAATTCATCATGCAATTTCACTGTCGAAACTGTATTTGTCATAAACCAATCACTGGGGTATCTCCAGCTTTCTGCCACCATACTTTGCGCAGCAAAATTCACCACGTATTGAGGTTTTATTTTCCGAATTAAATCCATTATTTCAGATAAATGATGATTCAAATCGAGTTGATGAAAAGAAAACTGTGAATGAGGACGCCACTTGTAAGGCAGCAATGCATGAACGGGCTCCGCAGAACGACTGGTTCCAAAAATTTCCACGTCTCGATCCAATGCGTAGCGAATAAAGCTGGCACCAGAAAACGAATTACTACCGATTACAACTAATTTATCCATAAAAATCTCTCCTCTTTATAAAAAATCACCTTCAAATTCAGCCTATTTTTACACATAGGGGCATGTCATTTTTTGACAGTAACCATCATCCCATCACGCCTATCTTTTGCTCGAAAGAAATTAAATTTAATGATGTTAGAACATTCATTGTCGCATCCGATCGATTTAACGTATAAAAATGCAACCCAGGTGCCCCACCACGCAATAAGCTATCGCATAGGCGAGCAATCACTTCGTGACCAAATGATTGGATAGATTCCACATCATCGCCATACGATTCTAAGCGCTTTTTTATCCATCGGGGAATTTCAGCACCACAAGCATCTGAAAAACGCACTAATTTACTAAATTGAGTAATCGGCATAATGCCAGGGATGATGGGTAATTGAATATGGCGTTTAGCACATTCTTCTATATAGTAAAAATAAGCATCTGGATTAAAAAAATATTGCGTGATCGCACTATTAGCGCCTGCCTCATATTTGCGTTGCAAATTCATCACATCATCTTGTGCATTCACTGCTTGCGGATGAATTTCGGGATAAGCCGCTACTTCAATATGAAAAGATGAGCCGGTTGTTTCGCGAATAAAAGAAACCAATTCACTTGCGTATTTTATTTCACCGGCTTGACCCATCCCCGATGGTAAATCGCCGCGCAAAGCAACCAATCGTTTCACGCCCATTGCTTGATAATGACGAAGAACATCTAAAATATCTTCACGATTTGAACCGACACAAGCTAAATGTGGCGCCACATTGATTTTTGTTTTTTCTTTTAACGCTAAGACGGTTTCAATGGTTCCTTGTCTTGTTGATCCTCCCGCACCATACGTCACAGAAAAAAAATGTGGATGACATTCTGCGAGCACACTCGCTGTTTCAAAAAGATTCGCAGTACCTTCTGATGTTTTGGGTGGAAAAAATTCGAAACTGATAGCGGGAGATTGAGATAGTTTCATAATAAGATTCCCTTCTTACAAAGATAAATGTGGCGCGAGCCAACGTTTAATCGAGGCAACTTCCATTTCTTTTCGTAAAGCATAATCCCTTACTTGATCTTCCGCGATTTTACCAATACCAAAATAATGTGATGCCGGATGTGAAAAATAAAAGCCACTGACCGATGAGGCTGGCAGCATCGCAAAATTTTCCGTTAAACGAATCCCAGCTTGTTGTTCCGCTTGCAATAAAGCAAATAACAGTTGTTTTTCTGTGTGATCAGGACAAGCAGGATAACCCGGCGCAGGGCGAATGCCGATATATTTTTCTGCAATTAATTCTTCTTGATTCAATTTCTCTTCTGCTGCATATGGCCAAAATACTTTGCGCACGCATTCATGCATATGCTCAGCAAAACTTTCTGCTAATCGATCTGCTAATGCTTTTAACATAATAGCATTATAATCATCATGCTTTGCTTCAAAGGCAGCAAGCGGCGCTTCAATGCCCATGCCCGCCGTCACAGCAAATCCGCCCAAATAATCACAAATACCCGATGATTTCGGCGCAACAAAATCAGCTAAACAAAGATTATGTTTATCTTTGGGTTTACGTGTTTGCTGACGCAACATTCGAAAAGTGGTAATCACTCGCTCACGATTTTCATCGGCATAAATTTCAATATCATCTCCCACGCTATTCGCAGGAAAAAAACCAATCACACCATTTGCTTTTAACCATTTTTCTTGAATAATATTTTTCAACATCGCTTGGGCATCAGAAAATAAATGTCTGGCACTTTCTCCAATGACTTCATCTTCTAAAATACGCGGAAAGCGGCCTGCCAATTCCCATGTGCTAAAAAAAGGCGTCCAGTCAATATAATCAATTAATTGCTCTAATGGATAATCCGTAAAAATTTTCGTGCCTAAAAAAGTCGGCTTAAAAGCAGTGTGAGATGCCCAATCAACATAAAATTTATTTTCTCTCGCCTCTTCTATTTTAATTAACGCCACTTCTGATTTTTTATTGCGATGCAATTCACGCACGGAAGCATATTCTTGACGGATATTCGTTACATAATTTTCTTTTGCTGTGGCACTTAATAATTGACTAGCGACACCCACTGCACGCGATGCATCAACAACATGAATGGTCGGACCTGCGTAATTGGGTTCGATTTTTAAAGCAGTATGCGCACGCGAAGTCGTTGCGCCACCAATTAACAAAGGTAAAGAAAATTGTTGCCGTTGCATTTCACTTGCAACATACATCATTTCTTCTAACGAAGGAGTAATCAAACCACTCAATCCAATGATATCCACTTTTTCACGACGCGCCGTTTCTAAAATTTTCTCGCATGATGTCATTACACCCAAATCAATGATGTCATAGTTGTTACAACGCAACACAACCCCAACAATATTTTTACCAATATCGTGGACATCTCCTTTTACTGTCGCCAATAAAATTTTTCCCTTGGCTCTTGCTGTGGCTTTTTCTGCTTCGAGATAAGGTTCTAAATAAGCAACCGCCTGCTTCATCACGCGTGCACTTTTGACGACTTGTGGCAAAAACATTTTACCTTCAGCAAATAAATCGCCGACAATATTCATGCCATCCATCAATGGACCTTCAATCACTTTCAGTGGATGTTGTAACTCTATGCGCGCTGCTTCCGTATCTTCGATAATATATTGATTAATTCCACTCACCAACGCATGCGCCAATCGTTCCGATACATTTTTTTCTCGCCAACTCAAATCTTCTTTTTTTGTTTTTTCTTGACCTTTTACATCATTAGCAACTTCTAGCAAACGTTCTGTCGCATCGCTACGGCGATTAAATAATACATCTTCAATCAATGTTCGCACATCAATTGGAATATCCTCATAAATCGCCAAATTGCCCGCATTCACAATCCCCATATCCATACCGGCATGAATTGCATGAAATAAAAAAGCAGCATGAATCGCTTCGCGAATAGCATGATTGCCGCGAAATGAAAATGAAATATTGCTAACACCTCCGCTCACTAACGCATGCGGTAATAATGCTTTAATCTTGCGTGTCGCATTAATAAAAGCCAATCCATATTCATTATGTTCTTCAATACCCGTTGCGATCGCAAAAATATTAGGATCAAAAATAATATCTTCAGGCGGGAATTCAACTTGTTTGACCAAAATGTCATAAGAACGCTGGCAAATAGCTATTTTGCGTTGTTCCGTATCAGCTTGACCCTGTTCATCAAACGCCATCACCACCACCGCAGCGCCATAAGCACGGGCCAAGACGGCTTTTTCAATGAAAGCTGCTTCGCCATCTTTCAAGCTAATTGAATTAACAATCCCTTTCCCTTGTATGCATTTTAATCCCGCTTCGATGACTGACCATTTCGATGAATCAATCATGATAGGCACACGTGAAATCTCGGGTTCGGATGCAATTAAGCTTAAAAATTTCACCATCACCGCTTCCGCATCCAACATGCCTTCATCCATATTAATATCGATGATTTGCGCACCATTTTGCACTTGATCACGCGCAACCTCTAAGGCCGTTGTATAATCTTCTTTACGAATTAATT
>CAYTKY010000077.1:0-8806 GCA_964438435.1 uncultured Coxiellaceae bacterium
GACGCCACCATCTGCGGTGGTTTGTTTTAATCCGCGAGTGAAAGGATTGGTTTTTCCTTTGATGGGCCATTTTGAAAACATATCGAAATAAAAAGGTATTTCATTGACGTGAGGTGATAACGTAACGATTGCACCCACTTCACCTTGAGGAACATCATTCAGTGTTTTGCCATTTGCAATGATGGTTGTTGCGACATGACATTTATTTTCATCGAAATTTGCACCAATGATTTTTGAAAATAAATAATAAGTTTCAATAGAAGGGACTTGAAAAGAAATATTGTTATGTGGATTGGTTAACCCTTCTTGAGGGACGATGACGGTGTCTGATTGTACGGCTTGATATCCCTGTTTTTCAAACAGGAGGGTGATGGGTTTTCCTACTGGATAAAGGATGGGTCCGAAATATCCACGAGAATCTGTTTTTATTTCTTTTCCTGTTTCTAAAATATGGATGGTTGCGTTTTTAATCGGACTATCCATGAGAAATGAACGTGCAAAACCTGATACGGGCGCTAATTTTTCATTCGCATGAGTCAGTGGTGAGATAAATAAAAAACAAATAATAAGATAGAAATAACATTTTAAATTTAGTATTAATTTTTTTAACATCATTCCTCCATTTCGTTATTCCATTTCTATTGCAACGTTTCCTACGTTCCCGCTACCTGCTCGCAATAAAAATACCAGCGGTAACATTGCGATAAAACATTCGGTAATGAAAGCATATACATTCACAAATGCGAGCATTTGCGCTTGTTTGCCGATCTCATTGCTTAACATAGCAACAGCAACCGGTTGTGTAGGGCGAAGATTTAACACATTAAAATAGTGATACAACGCAGTATTAAAAGGGTTAGCAAAACCAATTAACTCATTCCAAAATAATTGTGATCGGCGAGTGAGTAATGTGATAGCAAGCGAAATGCCGATTGATCCACCGATGGTGCGTATCAGGCTATAAATACCAGCCGCTTCTGTTCGTATACTGGGCGAAAGTGTGGAAAAAGCAATGGTTGATAAGGGGACGAAAATCATACCTAATCCCATTCCTTGAAATAACATCGGCCAAATTAACCAAAAGGTATTGATGTGATCTAATGAATAATAAGTGCCTACCGATACACCGATAATGCTCATCAAAATGCCTACTGCCACAATGAAACGCGGATCAATATATTTAATTAATTTGCCGACGATCATCATGCTGATCATTGCGCTGACTCCGCGTGGTGCTAGCATGAGTCCGGTTGTGAGGGCTGGATAATGTAAGATACCTTCCATCATGATCGGTTGTATCACCGTCATGCCATACAATCCCAAACAGAAAAGACAGAGTAAACTACTCGCTAGGAAAAAATTAATATCTTTGAAAATTCGAAAATCAAAAACAGCTTGTGCCGTATTTTTCATTTGATGCAGAATAAATCCTAAAAAGCTAGCAACAGTAAGGTAACTGACAATACAAATATTAGTGGAACCAAACCAATCTTGCGAATTACCGCGATCGATCACATATTGCAAACCACCAATTGAAAATGAAATCAGTATCAAACCTAGCCAATCCATATCGCGTTGTTTGCTTTCCGTATCAGGAATAATATAAGTGAGTAGCAGTGTAAAAAACCCGACAGGGACATTGACGTAAAATGTCCAACGCCATGTCGTAAAATCAGTGAGATAACCGCCTAATGTGGGGCCTAAAATGGGACCAACCATGACCCCTACTCCCCAAATAGCCATGGCTTTTCCACGTTCTTCAGGTGGAAAAATATCAGTTAAAATAGATTGTGATAAGGGCACTAAGCTTGCACCAAAGATACCTTGCAACAAACGAAATAAAATAATTTGAGTTAATGAAGTCGATGCACCGCATAAAGCGGAAGCAAGTGTAAATCCAGCGATCGAAATAATTAAATATTTTTTTCTTCCTAGCCGATCTGCTAAATATCCAGTTAATGGCATAAAGATGGCAGATGAAACTAAATAACTAGTCAGTGTCCAAGTGATTTCATCAGAGGATGCTCCCAGCGAACCTTGCATATGAGGGAGCGCAACATTGACAATGGTTGTGTCAATCACTTGAATTAATGTGGCAGACATCACGATGAAAGTAATCATCCATCGTGTGCTGGGTGAAATCGTTTTATATAAGGCAGTCATATTAACGTAAGCTAACCGTGACAGTGGCAGAAATACCAATGCGCAACGGATATTGTGATGTTGGATCTAAAACACGTATGCGGACAGGAATGCGTTGTGTGACTTTCACCCAATTACCGGTTGCATTTTGTGGAGGTAAAAGTGAAAAAGCGGTGCCTGAGCCACTGCTGATACTTTCAATGACGCCTTTAAATGGATGATGTGGATAGAGATCAGTGGTAATGGTGGCCTGTTGACCGGGTTTGACTGCTTCCATTTCGGTTTCTTTAAAATTGGCATCCACCCAAAATTCATCATCGCTAATCAAAGCAAATAAAGGTTGGTTGATACTCACGATATCACCAGCGCGTAACGTTACACTACTTACCCACCCACTGGTAGGTGCCGTGATGTTCGTGTATTTTTTATTTAAATAAGCTTGCGCTAAATTTGCTTTTGCTTGCTCAACTCGTGCATGGGCAATTTTAAAATGTGCAATGACATTATCGCCTTCTTGTTGTGATAAAAATTTCTTTTTGACTAATGATAGTGTGCGTTGTTGCGTTGCGCTCGCATTTTCTAATTCGGCTTCACTTAATTTTAATTCGGCTTGTGCTGCATCAATTGCAAGTTGATAAGGTTCAGGATCAATCGAAAAAAGTAATTCACCTTTTTGGACATATTGATTATTACTGATATTTAACCGAATGACTTTTCCTGAAATACGTGGCGTGATTTGCACAACATTTGCATTTAAATAAGCATCGTCGGTGCTCACATAATAATAGTGATGAATCCAAATACCTAACCAAGCGAGGAGGCTGCCGAGTAAAAATAATAAGACCACGATTTTTCGGAATGATTTTGCTTGAACAATTTGTTGTAGAAAACTCATGAGTTATCCTAATCTTTTAAAATTATACTATAAATAAGCATTAATAAAATAAAAAAACTAATTAGTGTGAAAACATAATCACGTTGTGCGAGGTAAAATAAACCTAATAATCCAACACGCAACAATTGTGTGATGACCAAAACAAACAAGCCTAACTCTATTAATGCAGTGGAAGAAAATGTGAAGATAGATTGATACAGTTGTTGAAAGGAAGGTGAATAAGTGCCTGTTTGTAGTAATTCCATTTTCATGTTTTCGCTACCGTGTTGCCATAAAAATAAGATACCACCGATTAAAACTAAGGTGCTTGAAATGATGACGCCGATTGTTAAAAGCAAACCAATCATCTCTTCCATTTTGTGGGTTGATAACATCTTAGACTGCTCCAGTGTAGGCATTGTAGAGCATTTGTAATCCGATAAAACAAATGACGATACTAAAAATGATGCGCAGTAAACCCGTATGGATATGCGATAAGATTTTTGCACCGAAAAAAGAACCGGCAATCACACCGAGCATGACGGGAAAGGCAATCGGCGGATAAATATAACCATAAGAAAAATAAATACCCGCACTGACCGCAGCGGTAATCCCTATCATAAAATTACTGGTTGTTGTCGCAACTTTGTAAGGTAAACGCATACTTTGATCCATGGCTAATACTTTTAAGGTGCCTGAGCCTACGCCTAATAAACCAGCAATTAAACCAGCGATTGCCATGATAAAAAGTGCAACAGGAACATGTTGCACATGATAAGTTTTAATCGTGCCTTTATAAGGATAGGTTCCATCTAAATTCAATGCAATTGCCCACGGATGAGATGTTGGATGATCTTCATGGTCTTCTTTTCGTTTTACTGTTAAATAAGCAGATATAAATAAAACTAAACTAAAGATGATGGTTAGAAACGTTTTTGAAACCAGAGCAATGGACAAAGCGCCTAGCAATGCACCGGTGACAGCAGCTATTTCCAAAAACATGCCAATGCGTAAATTAGTGTAACCCTCGCGTAAATAGGCAGCTGCTGTTCCAGACGATGTCGCTAACACAGAAATAAGGGATGCGCCCATCGCATAATGCAAATTGACATGGAAGAGTAAAACCAAAACGGGGATGACAATAACACCACCACCTAAGCCAGTGAGTGCGCCGATTAAGCCGGCGAGGAATGAAAATCCAACCAGGAGAGCTGAGAAAAGAAGAATGCTCAACACGATCTCCTCATTTTTTATATCACTAAATTTATCTTGAATGATAAAAATAGGGTCTGTTTACAATCGTAACTAAGCCTCAATGGCCTAGGTAGTTAGGAAGCGACTTTATCATAAAAGAACGCAAAAACTCTATTTTTTTTGAGAATGCTATAAAAATCAGCTTATTATAGCATTGTTCGGGCAAGGCTCTTTTATTGCAAAACAAGAAAATTTGGCTAAAAATGACGCTCTATTGAAAAACACCCATCTCATGCTCAATTCTATTTTGAATCTAATATTTTTTCCGCATAAGTACGCATGACTTCACTCACATGCGAATAAGTAAGCGCAAATCCATGGAAGGCTGCGACACTGAGATATAGCAACGTCATATCTGTTTTTGCGATGACGGTTGCTGTTCTAATGCCAGAGATAGAGTAAAACCCTGTCTCATTTAAACCGATCGCTTCGTTTTCACCTAACGTAGCAAGATGTTTATGATGAATTTTGTCATCTTTGATAAATGCATGAACAACATCAGCCTTTCCTTCCACGATTAAATAAATACAGTCAACAGGATCACCTTCGGTCACAATGGTCATGCCCGCTCGAAAATGTTTTTCAATTAATAAACCGGCTAATATTTCGACTTCTTTATTGGTGAAAGAAGAAAAACAAGGTTGGGCTTTAATGAGCGTTTTGACAGTATCAAATTTAATGGTTTTGGGCATAATTTCGATCCTTAAAATATCTTACACATGCATCCCTTATCTATTCCATTATACCTGAAATTTAAGGGATAAAGCGTGGAAATTATCTTCGCCTGACTTCTAAAATCTGCGGAATTTTCCTTAGCTTATCGATGGCCATGTTTAATTGTTCTTTATCGGTAATTTCTATGGTGATGTAAATATCAATATGCGTTCCATCGTGCGATTTTTGTGTGGTCAAGCCGACGACATTTATTTTTTCACCGGCTAGTAGTGTCGTGATATCTCTTAGTAATCCTGTTCGGTCATTAACATGCAATACTAAATCAGCAGAATAAGTGCCGGTATATTTTTCACCCCAATTAACATCAACTAATCTTCCTTCACCATCTTTTAAAATGTGTGACATATTCGGGCAGGTACGTCGATGTATCGTCACGCCACGAGTGCGACTCACGTATCCCATAATTGCATCACCGGGTAAGGGTTTGCAGCAAAGCGCTAAATGCGTTAGCAGATGATTAATGCCGGAAATTTGGATATGGGAAGTTGCTTCATGAGGCGTTTTTTTTGTTTCCTGAAAAGGTAAGGATGATGGCTCTGTTTCAGGCGGGCGGAGATAATGTAAAATTTGTCCGACACGAATATCACCTGAACCTAATGCAGAAAGTAACGTATCTTCATTTTTATAATTTAATTTAAGTGCAATGTCATTTAAATTTAATTTTTCAGATAGGCCTATTTTTTTTAATTCACGTTCTAATAATTCATGTCCTGTTAATTTATTTTTGATGGTATCTTTTAATTTAAACCAATGCTGAACTTTCGAACGTGCACGAGTTGTTTTTAAATAACCTAACTGAGGATTTAGCCAGTCACGACTGGGATTGGCTTGTTTCGTCGTGAGAATTTCAACACGATCACCTGTTTGTAAATGATGGGTTAATGTCACCATGTTTCCACCAATTTTTGCACCACGACAACGATGACCAATTTCACTGTGAATATGATAGGCAAAATCAAGCGGAGTGGAACCTTTTGGTAATTCAATAATTTCACCTGTTGGTGTGAACACATAAATGTAATCAGCAAATAAATCTTGAATCGGTTGATTTTTAATTTCTGTTTGTTGATTGACTACCTCTTTTTGCCAGGCCATGATTTGTCGAAGCAAAGCAATTTTAGATTCATAATCTCCCACCTGTAACACACCTTCTTTATAGCGCCAATGTGCAGCAACACCTAATTCAGATTCATGATGCATTTGAAAAGTGCGAATTTGTATTTCAATAAAATGGTCATGAGGACCACGTACGACGGTATGAATAGAACGATAACCATTGGGTTTGGGATGGGAAATGTAATCGTCAAATTCATCATGAAAAGGTTGCCAAGTATGCTGTAAAATGCTTAAAACGTTGTAGCAGTCTTGTATTGTTGATACCAGGACTCGCAAGGCAGTGACATCATAAATTTCTGAAAGACTCGCATTTTTACGCGTCATTTTTTTATAAATACTGTCAATGTGTTTGACGCGACCAGTGATTTTGAAATCTTTTATGTTTGCTTGATTTAACAGGGTTGTTAGTAAGGTAATCATTTCTTCAACATAAGCTTCTCGTTCATTGCGTTTCGCATCCAATCCTTTTGCGATTTCTTGGTAGATGTCAGGTTTTAAATAACGCAAACATAAATCTTCCATCTCCCATTTTAATTGCCAAATTCCTAATCGATTCGCCAGTGGAGCATGAATATCAAGCGTTTCTTTTGCTAATTTTTTTTGTTCTAATGTGCTCAGGGATTTTGCTTGACGTAATTGCCATAATTGTTCAGCTAATATAATCAAAATGGCTCGGACATCTGTCATCATTGCCAACACCATTTTGCGTGAATTTTCTATTTGTTGATGATCGTCTTGCGCAATTTGTTGTAATTTTCCTAACGATTTCATTTGTAAAACATCTTTTAATAATTTATTTCCTTCTTCTCCTAACCATTCTAACTCTAATGATTTTTCGTTGTTTTCTTGTTGTGACGGATAAATACAAGCAACTGCTAATCCTGTGTTATCAATTCCTAATGATAATAAAATATCAGCAATGCCCAATCCTTTTTGTAAAGCGAAAGAAGATAAATCAGAATAATAAGTCAGTGCAGTTCGTAATTGCGTTATATTATTTTCGCCGCGTATTTCAATGACATGATCTAACCATTCGGTTGGTGTGATGGGATGGCGACGCTTTGTCATGATTAGTAAGGCCTCACAATGACCATCGTCCCGCGATAACGATTCGATGCATTAGGTGATTCAACAAATTGATAACGTAGCCATCTGGCATCGCTCACATGTAATCGAACACAACCGTGGCTTACGTTACCATAAACCACTTCATTTGAACCATGTAATGCTTGTCCGCCATTAAAATACATGCAATAAGGCATGGGTGCGCCACCATCAGGAACAGGAAATTTTGTGGAAATACAGGTTTCGTCACCTAATGAATAAATACGAAATGAGCCGGATTTTGTACGGCAAGGTCGATCAATGTCGCTGCACCAATTCGCACCGGCTGTTGCCAGTCCCCATCGAATTAATTGTCCTGCCGCATTATAAGCACCCCAAGCATGCTCATGAGGATCAACAATAATCATTTTTTCTCCTGATGCTTTAATGCGCTCAGGCAAAGGTGCACCTTCACTTTCATTAAATGAATCAGGGTTTTCTCGTGCTTGTCTAACAGGTTGTCTTGATGGTTGATAACGATCGATGGGATTGCCATCTTCATCGGCAATATAACGTTTATCGTAAGGTGCCGTTGAAGTAGAAGATCCATCGATTTCATAAACAATTTGGCTGTAAGAAGAAAAAGGAAATAATATCGATGTGCACAACAAAACAAAAGAGAATGACTTCATATTCATTAGTGGCGCACTCCCTTATTTTGATGGCTTCCTATCTTTTGCTCTCGTAAAAAACCTAACGAGAGCAAAAGATAGGAAGCCATCTTTACTTGTAACTACTCACTCGTCGTTGCGAGGAGCGTTTTTTGCGACGAAGCAATCCATAAGAATGCTAACTGGATTGCTTCAACCCGCAAAAAACGCGGGTTTCGCAATGACGCCGGGTGAGTAGTTACCTTTATTTTACTATTTTACCTTAAGTGGGAATGTAAGAGGGTGTTTTTAGGATATCTTGCTGAAAGCAATGATAATTTACGGTAATTTCAATGAGCCTTCATATTTTCCTGTCAGAATAAATTTTCACCTGTATAATGCGCGCAGTCATTCTTGATGCAAAGGAAATTCATTATGCGAAAATCAGGATGTCAACAGAATGCGCGGACAATCGGTGCGTTGTGTTCATTAGGATTGTTTCTTGCCGGATATATTTTTTATAGTTCATCACTCATTGAGTCTTTTTACGCAAATGATTTTATATTATCAAGTTGGCAAATTGGTATTGCACAATCAGCCGTTCCCTTAGGTGCCATGTTGGGTGCCATCGTGGCAGGTCGTTTAGCCGATCGATTTGGGCGGCAACGCGTTTTAGTGCAACAATTTTTTTTGCTTATGTTATCTGGATTTTTCTGCGCGTTTTCATTTGATTTTTATTCATTATCACTCGCGCGTTTGTTCAATGGATTGTTAGCAGGCACGTTATATCCATTGTGCGCTGCTTATTTAATTGAAATGACACCGGATAATTCGATTGCTCGTCAAACGGCTTTGCTCATGTTTGTGAATTGTTTAGCAGCCCCTTTAGGATGCTTGGCTGCGATACTTCTTTCTTATTGCGTGAATGCACATTTATTATGGCGGTTATTGACAATATTGCCCGCATTACCTGCATTCATTGCATACAGTT
>CAYTKY010000078.1:0-8762 GCA_964438435.1 uncultured Coxiellaceae bacterium
ATGCGATCAGCATGCTGTGGTTGTTTGCGGTCTGTTCTTTGTTGGATTGAGGGTTTGATTTGTGGAAAATCATATTTTAATGTTTTTACCGGCCTTGCGGTTGAAGTATTTTCTGAAATTTTAAAATCATCAGGTTGTACCGGAATTTCTACCCGTAACGCATCATTCTTATTTGAAATAATAAAATCCCCTTTTATGATAGTTGTTTTTTTAAGTTCTTGTGTGCTTGCCAGTTGTTTTTTTGCTTTCAGTGGCACGGGGCTGTATTCAAGAGCGGTGCAAAATTTCTCTGAAGCGGAAGAAACGACACCTTCAAAATAAGTCGGTTTTTTAAAAATAGAGGTAGATAAAATAGCAAAAGCAGGGTCAATGTAAACGAGAATAGATAGTCCTATAGATAAACGCATCGCTAATTTCATGAGAAACTCCTTGTCTCAAACAGTGGCACATTATAACACGGTTTCTTCGGTTTTTTTCTTGGCTATTTTTACTTCTAACAGGTAAATTCGTCTATTATCACTGTGTAAAACCTTAAATCGGAAAGGTTGAATTTTAATAATTTCTCCTCGATTAGGTAAATGGCCAAATGCATTTAAAACAATTCCACCCATCGTATCAAATTCTTCATCACTAAAATGGGCGTTAAAATAGTCATTAAATTCTTCGATTAATGTCGATGCTTTGACGATATAAGCGCCATCATTTAATTTTTTTATCTGGCCACCTTCTTCATCGATGTCATATTCATCTTCGATTTCACCGACAATCTGTTCGAGAACATCTTCAATGGTGACTAACCCTGCGACATGGCCGTATTCATCTAATACGATAGCAAGATGATTGCGGTTAACTCGAAATTCACGCAATAAAATATCTAATCGCTTACTTTGCGAAGTAAAAGTAGCAGGACGAATGACTTGAGCCATGCGGAAAGGATCGATGCTTTGATTGAATCCATATTTTAAAATATCTTTAGCGAGTAAAATGCCTACGATATCTTTGCTAATAGGATCAAAAACAGGAAAACGTGAATGTCCTGATTCAACAATGAGGGGTAAAATTTCTTCGAGCGAACTATCTTTTTCAATCACGACCATATTCGCTTTAGGAACCATGATTTCTCTGACTTGCATATCAGATACTTGCAAAATGCGTTCAATCATTCCTAATATTTCTGCGCTGACTACATCACGATTTTCTGCATCGCGCAAAATTTCCATTAATTCTTCTCTATTTTGTGGTTCTCGAGCAAGCAATGCGATGAGGCGTTCTAACCAAGAACGGTTTTTATTGGCTGTTTTTTCAGATTTATCAGTCATGATATTTAATATTATCTCCGCTTTCATAAGGATTGCTAAATCCTAACATCTTCATTGTTTCTATTTCTTGTGTTTCCATGAGGGTTGCTTCATCGTCTGTTTCGTGATCATAACCTTGCAAATGAAGAATGCCGTGAATAATCATGTGTGCCCAATGCGATGCTTGCGATTTATGTTGGTCAATTGCTTCTTGATTGACAATCGGCGCACAAATCACAATATCACCTAATATAGGGATATCTAAGGTGATCCCTGGTGGGGAAGAAAAAGGAAAAGATAAGACATTAGTCGGTTTTTTTTTGCCGCGATAAGTTGAATTTAATTCTGTCATTTCGTTCAAGTCGACAATGCGAATGGTTAGTTCAATGGGCTCAGATTGTTTTGCTAATGCTTTCTTTGCCCATTGAAGTAAAGATGATTTTTTTGGCGCTAATGCTTTATCAGCAATGAATTGGATATTAATAGCATGCATGATGAGGTATGTTCATTTGTGATGGATACTCTTTTTTTATGATCGATATTACTCTCGGTTTTTTTCATGGTTACTATAAGCTTCCACAATAGTTTGCACTAAGGGATGTCGTACCACATCAGAAGGTTGAAAGTGTGTGAAGCTAATGCCCCGAATATTTTTCAATACGTCGCTTGCGTGAATTAAACCGGAATCACGGCGATTGTTCAAATCAATTTGTGTGATATCACCCGTGATGACTGCTTTGGAATTGAAGCCGATACGCGTTAAAAACATTTTCATTTGTTCGATCGTGGTATTTTGACCTTCGTCTAAAATAATAAACGAATCATTGAGGGAGCGTCCGCGCATATAAGCCAGTGGTAAAAGTTCGATAACATCTTTTTCGATCAGTTGGTTTACTTTTTCAAAACCCATCATTTCATAAAGCGCGTCATATAAGGGACGTAAATAGGGATGAACTTTTTGTGCGATATCCCCAGGTAAAAAGCCGAGTTTTTCGCCGGCCTCAACGATAGGTCTTACCAAAATCAATCGACTTACTCTTTCAGCTTCTAAGGCTTGCACGGCGCAAGCGACAGCGAGATAAGTTTTGCCAGTTCCAGCAGGGCCGATACCAAAATTGATATCATTATGCAAAATGCTTTCGATGTAATGGACCTGGTTTTCGCCTCTGGCCGCAATGGTTTCTTTTTTTAAGCGAATTTCCATGTGGTTTTCCTGTTCGCGAGCCGATTTTTTAGCGGTTGATTGTAGGTAAAGATGGACTTCTTTGGGTTCGAGTAGGTTCACTTTTTCAGTCTCATGATAAAGGTTGTTGAGGGTATCACAGGCTTTTTTTACCGCATGGCGATCGCCGATCACTGAAAAAGTATGACCGCGCTGCTTGATCATCACGCCCAGGCGCGCTTCAATTAATTTCAAATGCTCGTTGAGCCTACCACAGAGGTTAAAAAGTCGGTGATTGTCTTCAGGTGCCAGTGTCAAAATTTCTGAATAGAGGAGAGTATTCAACTTTACTTGGTATCCTCACGTTGCCTTCTTACCCTAATTATAGCCGAAAGTAGTGGGTTAATTTCTACTAAAATTTTTAGGGGGGGGAGGGGGGGGGAGGGGAGAGCCCTACCCAACCTCAGCAAGCTCCCCTCTCAAAGAGTTGGGAAGTGCTTCGGTAATGCGTATTTTAACCATTTTTCCGAGTAAATTTTCTCCGCCTAAAAAATTGACCACCCGATTATTTTCTGTTCGCCCAGACATTTGTTCCGCATGTTTGACAGCGGTGCCTGTTACTAAAATCGTCTGTAAACTGCCAATCATGCTTTCACTGATCCGGCGAGCATTTTGCAAAATGCGATCTTGTAAAATAGCCAGTCTTTGTTTTTTGATTTCCAAGGGGACATCATCGGGTAATTGCGCAGCCGGTGTGCCAGGTCTTGCGCTATAAATAAAACTGAATGATTGATCAAATCCTATTTCATGAATGAGATTCATGGTGGCTGCAAAATCTTCATCTGTTTCACCAGGGAAGCCAATAATGAAATCAGAAGAAAGACTGATATCAGGACGTACTTTGCGTAATTTACGTATTTTTGATTTAAATTCTAATACAGTGTAACCACGTTTCATGGCGGCTAATATGCGATCAGAACCGCTTTGCACAGGCAAATGTAAATGATTTGCTAGCTTGGGAATATGCGCATATGCATCAATCAATCGCTGTGAAAAAGCAAGCGGGTGTGATGTTGTAAAACGAATGCGTTCGATACCTTCAATGGCTGAGATGTATTCAATTAATGTGGCAAGATCTGCTATGCCGCCTTCATGCATTGGTCCACGATAATCGTTAACATTTTGTCCGAGCAAAGTGATTTCTTTGACTTGCTGTTCGGCAAGTGTTGCCACTTCTGCCAGTACATCATCGAGTGGTCGACTGATTTCTTCGCCGCGAGTGTAGGGGACGATGCAAAAGCTACAATATTTACTACAACCTTCCATGATCGTGACAAAGGCGGCTGGACCTTCCGCACGTGGTTCAGGTAAGCGATCAAATTTTTCAATTTCAGGAAAACTAATATCCACAACGGCTTTTTTTCCTGCTTTTCGTTCAGCGAGCATTTCACCTAAACGATGAATCGTTTGTGGGCCAAATACTAAATCAACAAAAGGCGCTCGTGCTAAAATGGCTTTTCCTTCTTGACTGGCGACGCATCCGCCTACGCCAATAATCAGATCTGGGTTTTTATTTTTAAGTGCGCGCCAACGGCCTAATTCAGAAAATACTTTTTCTTGTGCTTTTTCTCGAACAGAGCAAGTGTTCAGAAGTAATATGTCCGCTTCTTCGGGATGATTCGTTTTTTCTAATGGGTAAGATGCCATGAGTACTTCTGCCATTTTTGTGGAGTCGTATTCATTCATTTGACAACCATGAGTTTGAATGTAAAGCTTATTCAACGTTATTTTCCTATATCAATAAAAACAAATGCCTAACCTAGAAAATAGGGTCTGTTTGCAATTATTTTGCAATTATAAAGTAACCCTCAGAACCGAGCTAAACCGCGTATGATAATGTAATTTTTAACTTAAAGGCTAGTCTTGCTATGAATGAGGCATTAAAAGATCGAATCAAAAAATTACATCTTGAACAAATTAAGCGGCATATTTTTTTATGCTGTGAACAAACTGTGCCCAAATGTTGTGATAAAACAACAGGCCACGTTTCGTGGGAGTATCTCAAAAATCGCTTGAATGAATTAGGGTTAGCAGGAAATGGCAGTATTTATCGATCACGTGTGAATTGTTTGCGTGTGTGTCAACAAGGTCCGATTGCTGTTGTTTACCCAGAAGGTGTTTGGTATCACTCTTGTACGCCTGACGTATTAGAACGTATCATTCAGGAGCATTTGATCGGTGGGCGATTTGTCGAAGAGTATGTGTTGATGTCAATGCAGGGTGATCAGTGAGATGTGAGGATGTCCGTGATTCGTGTTTATCAACCCCATGATTTTTTGTTGCAACAAATCAGTTGCCTTGATAAAGCAGCAAGCCATCATCTTGCCCGTGTATTAAGAGTAAGCGTTGGTGATCGCCTCATTCTTTTTAATGGGCAAGGAGGTGAATATGAAGCGATTATCCAGCATATCAATAAAAAAAATGTCGATGTATTGATCACTTCTTTTTTTGATCGTAATAGCGAATCACCCTTGCAAATCGAATTGGCGCAGGGCATAGCGCGAGGGGAAAAGATGGATTTTATCGTCCAAAAAGCAGTGGAACTAGGTGTGAATACCATTGTGCCGTTGATAACAGAACGTTCAAATGTCAAGTGGGATCGGCAGCGCGAAGAAAAACGTTTGCAGCATTGGCAATCCGTTGCTATCAGTGCGTGTGAGCAATCAGGTCGAAATAAATTGCCGCATATTATTTCTCCTCTTTCGCTTAATGAATGGATTAAACAGGCGGATGCGGATCTTTGTTTGATTCTTTCGCCACATGTTAATGATGGATTGCCCTCTCATCCATTACCAAGACCTGCCAAAATTAAATTACTGATTGGTCCGGAAGGAGGTTTTTCGCCCAGTGAGGTAGAAGTGGCGATTGCACAAGGCTTTTCTCCTTGGAATTTAGGTCCGCGCGTTTTGCGGACGGAAACGGCACCTCTCGCCGCACTTTCTGTTTTGCAATATGTTTATGGCGATTTTCAGTCGAAGTAAGATAAGGCATGATCACAGAATGACCACAACAATTGACATTTTTCATCACTCAAGTAGAATGAGCGCCTTTTTAACACAGAGGTGATGATATGGCGGATGAAATTGATTTGGCAAATGATCTAATCGATAGCGAAGTTTCCCGCGCATTGAGTAAACTTCGTCAACATACTGCTTCCGATTCGGAAGGTAGTAAACATTGCATCGAGTGCGGTGATACTATCCCTGATGCCCGTCGTAAGATGGGGTTTAAGTGGTGTGTTTCTTGTGCGGAAGAAAGGGAACGTAAGCGATCGTTATTTGTCGACTATTGATTTTTTTATAGCCAATAAAGCGCTATAATTAAGTTAATTCTTGCTAGAAAATGAGCGCTTTCAATGGAAAAAAATGGTGATAGTGATATTTTCAGTGAGTATGAGCGAGCTGTTTACGAACTCTCGGAGCGCATTGTGGCGGCACAAAAGCCCATCCGTATTCTTGATTCGCTAAAGTGGGACAATAGTATTGAGGAAGCTTTTCTACGCAGTAAAGGCAAAAAATTACCACTGATTAATAGCGATTATTATCGGCAGAACAATCCCCTTGCATTTGATCCTGAAGAAAAAAAAGAAGAATTTCATGATATCGATAGAAATATTCGTCGTAAATTAGGGCAGTACAGCGGTGTGGGTAGCATTATGCAACGCATGTGCTACGAATATAGTCGTGTTGTCGACATGTTGGTTGCCCGTGGTACGCCAAAATTCACTGAAATTTCGCAAGAATTATATGGCAGTTCGGAAGATGCTTTTCATGTGGGTGCCCCGACGCTAAAAGATTTGGCGACCCTTATCTCAATGACGTTAGCCAACATCAAAGATCAAATGAATACAGTTTCTGATGAAGGTATTTATACGAGTGAGGATGCTGTTGCCATGTTAAGTGATCGTCTCAGCGTGTATTTTGCTGATCAAGATCATATACGCGTTGAATTAAGTGACGGTATTATTGCCGATGCAGCAGCAGGTGCTGATCGAATTAAAATTCATAAAGGATTGAAATTCAGTGAACGTGAAATTCGTACATTTGAAATTCATGAAGGTTGGGTTCATTTAGGCACAACATTAAATGGCATGGAGCAACCGATTTGTACTTTTCTCAGTAAGGGTCCTCCTTCATCAACAGTAACACAAGAAGGATTAGCGATTATCACTGAAATTTTTACTTTTTCTTCTTATCCAGAACGTGTGCGACGTTTAACGGGTCGTATTACAGCCGTCAATATGGCTGAAGAAGGGGCGAATTTTTTTGAAGTTTACCAATTTTTTCGTGGGCAAGGATTAACAGAAAAAGATAGTTATCAATCAGCGGTACGTGTTTTTCGTGGTAGCACACCCGAAGGTGGGCCTTACACGAAAGATTTATCTTATAGCAAAGGCTTTATTCTTATTTATAATTTTATGCGTCTTGCTGTGCAACGTGGGTTAGTGAAACGGATTCCCTTATTGTTTGTTGGTAAAACCACATTAGAAGATTTGCATATTTTGTCTGATTTGTTGGAAGAAGGTATTATCACACCGCCTAGATATATTCCCCCGCAATTTGCTGATCTTGCTGCAGTCAGTGCATGGATGGTGTATTCATTATTTTTGAATCGACTGGATTTGCGTCGATTAGCCGTGGATTTTAAGGGGATTTTGCAATAACGATGTCCTGAGGGCCCTGGTGACAGTTAATCATCTAAAGCATATTAATCAATTTGTCACGTATGAGTTATCAGCAGGCCCTACATTTTAACTATTTTTCCCTTTAATTCTTCTAGTGAATGCATGCAAGCTAATATGCTAGCAGAATCAGGAGAATGATTGACTGCTTTTAGTATGGCTGTTTCTTTCTTGCTTTTTTGTATTGTTTTATCCGCTTCTACACCGCATTCGCCGCAAACTTTAGCGCCATGACAACTTGTCGAGAATAGCCCATCCTTTGTTAAAGCTGCAAATAATGTCATGTTGCTACTAGCATATTTTTTTGTTTTGCCATCTTTTGTGTAGACCGTTACGTTGTCTGGGTCAGGTGGCAATGACAGCAATGGATCTGATGGCAATGATTTTTCAATAGAAGAGTCAACGACGGTTTTTATTTCGGTGGTAGTAGATTGAGATGGCATGAGTTTTTGATATTGTTTTGCCTTCCATAAATCATCTGACGTTTCAATTCGATAACCATCGTCCAGGTAATTTAAAATATTTAATTGTTGATGATTATTGATGGCTTTCTCATTCCATGCGGTTGAGTAAGTTTTATTTAAAGGTAGATGATGGAATATTCCTTTATAAAAATCATTTACTATTTCCGCTGCAACTTGTTTAGCATGTGTCTGAGCAGCAGAAATATTTCCACCCTCACCAACGCGCCAGCCGCAGGAGTAGCGTCTTGAGATATTTTGTGGTTTTTCTACCTCATGCCCAATCGCAGCAATGACTGTTTTCAGATAGTAATGAGCAATACGGCCATCCGTGCACTTGAAATCGGCTCTCAGCGCTTCTTGCTCTTTGCTCAATCTCAGTGGTGTATGTTCAAAATGAAAAATAAGTACTTTTTGTTGTGTCAGTGGGAGTGGTTTATTTTGGTATCGTTTGAAGAAAGTATAATATTCTTTTTCTTTCTCCGGCATGGTCTCAAATTCAGTGTCGTTATCACTAAATTCAGCAATAAAACAAAGATCTTTCAAATTGGCTAATGCGTTGAGTTGAACTAAATCCATTCTTACTTTTCCTGGTTGCCCGCGAACAAACACATGAATCATTTCCGGTGGATTTTTTTTCAATTGTGTTAAGAAGGAAGGAGAAATACTTGTTTTTTCGAACTCAGAAGGTTCTTTCAAAAATATTCTTGCGATATCAGCTGCCACATTGCCATGCCCAATGATTCCTATTTCGCATTGCTGGTTATGTGTAAAGTAAGGTGATCTTATCGACGCAGCTTCCTCATAGTAACTTCCATTATAATCACGGTAAACGACACTCGCCGGCATGGCTAGCTCTTTGCCTGGTATGTCGAGCGGCTTATTGCCCGTTGCGCCACGACAATCTATCACACAAGGATAGATTGTTTGTAAGCTGTCAAATGATACGTCGTGGCCTAATGCAATATTTCCATAGTAGATAAAGTGTGGATTTTCGTAGAGCGCTCGGTATATTTTTTCTTGACATTTTGTTCCTGCGTGATCAGGCGCAACGCCATCACCAATTACTTCCAAACCCAATCTCCTCCAGCGACGGCCGC
>CAYTKY010000079.1:0-8703 GCA_964438435.1 uncultured Coxiellaceae bacterium
TGCTTGTGTATCAGTATACTGATCTTTATTGAAATAACCAATAACAAGGATAAAAAAGGGTAAGTAAGCCTATATTCCCAAATCAAATCCGATCAGCTTATCCTATCCGTCCTCAGCAATAGGCAGGAAGATTTATTTTTGCAACAGATAGTGCTGGTATCAAGAAATAATTAAGTCTGATACATGGGCTCATACATTCCTAATCGACGTGCCTCATGAATTAAACCAATTAAATCCATCTCAATTAAATTAAATAAAACATTAAAATCATCAATCACAAAATAAATGGGTTGCATGATATCAATGCGATAAGGGGTACGTAGTATTTCCATGACATCAAATGGTTTGCGTTGCGGAATTTTACTTTCAAGCGAATAAACGGTTTCACTTTTTGAAGATAAAATGCCACCACCGTATGCTCTTAATCCGTGTGAGGTTTTAATCAAACCAAATTCAATGGTAAACCAATATAATTTAGCTAACATCACTTGGTCTTCATGCGAAGCTTTTTCACCAAGCTTTCCATACGTATGCGTGAAATCAGCGCAAGCCGGATGAGTGAGCATGGGACAATGGCCAAAGATTTCATGAAAAATATCGGGTTCTTGTAAATAATCTAATTCATCGCGTCGACGAATAAAGGTAGCGGCTGGAAATTTTCGATTCGCTAATAACGAAAAAAATCGATTAAAAGGAATGAGTGCAGGAACCGGCTCAAGTGCCCATCCAGTTGTTGCTCGTAAGACTTCACTGATTTCAGGGCACTGCGGAATGCGATCATGCGGCATATTCAATAATTCGATGCCATGAATATACTCATCACATGCGCGACCCGTCACGATAGGAATTTGTCGTGTGATGAGATCATACCAAACTTGATTGTCTTCGGCAGAATAAGCGGCATTTCCTTGATCATCCACAGGGTGAGCGATATAAGTCGTTTTTTTATAGGACATCGGATTTTCTCCTTTAGGATACTTCTATTTTAAATCTCGGGATCAATCCTTTCCAGCAATCTAAATAGTTTTTTTGGCGAAAATTCGCTTGTAATGCCGCTGATGTTAAGCGCCAAATTTGTTTTGATTCAAACATAAAGGCAAGGGTATTTGCATAATATTCAGGCTGTAACGAAGCATTAATGGCTTTTTGATAAGCATGCGCATCCGGGCCATGAGCTGACATGCAATTATGCAAACTGCCACCGCCAGGGACAAATCCCGTTTCTTTTGCATCGTAAGTACCCTGAATGAGCCCCATATATTCACTCATGATATTGCGATGATAATAAGGCGGTCTGAAGGTATTGTCGGCTACCATCCAGCGTGGTGGGAAAATAACGAAATCAATATTGGCGACACCCGGAATGTGTGATGGGGATGTCAACACTGTAAAAATAGAAGGATCTGGATGATCGAAACTAACCGAATTAATTGTATTAAATAAACGGAGATCATACTTATAAGGCGTATAATTTCCGTGCCACGCAACGACATCGAGTGGTGAATGATGCAGCGATGTTTGCCATAATTTTCCCTGAAATTTAGCTAATAAAACAAATGGGCCTTCACGTTCATCAAAGCATGCCGTCGGTATTTGAAAATCGCGTGGATTAGCTAATCCATTAGCACCAATCGCACCTAATTCAGGTAAGCGAAAAGGTAAACCAAAATTTTCGCAAATATACCCGCGTGCTTTTTCTTCGAGTAATTGCACTTGAAATTTTATTCCGCGTGGAATAACGCCAATTTCACCAGGTGCAATGGTTAATATTCCCAGTTCCGTTTGCAACCGTAATGCGCCTTCTTGTGGCACAATAAGAAAATCACCATCTGCATTATAAAAAAAACGATCCTGCATCGATGTGTTGGCAACATATAAATGAATAGCTCCGCCTGTTTGCATTTCAATCGAGCCGTTACCAGCTAATGTCATCAAGCCATCAATAAAATCACAAGGTGAAGAAGGATAAGGCATGGGATCCCAACGCATTTGAGTGGGCGGCGTGACAACATCACTATCAGGGGTGCCCATGAAGAGTGAATGATTAATCAGCGAAAATTCACCATGTGTCACAGAGGGACGAATACGATAAAGCCAACTACGCAAATTGCTGTGACGTGGTGAAGTGAATGCACTACCATTGATTTGTTCAGCATACAAACCATAAGGCACGGTTTGTGGTGCATTACAACCTTTCACTAACGCACCTTCGATGGCTTCGGATTCAAAATGATTACCGAATCCAGACTGATAAGTATAAGTTTGTTTCATGATCAATCCTCTTAATGCGATGACATCACTTTATGGATAGCAGATAAAAACCGTTCATTTTGTTCAACTGTTCCGATGGTGACACGTGTATGTCGCGGCATGCCATACGCTTTTAATGGACGAATAATAACGCCTTCATGAAGTAATTTTTCGTAAATTTTACCTCCATCATTAACATCAATCGTTAGAAAATTTCCGATGGAAGGAATAAATGTTAATCCTAATTTCTGTAAACCTTCTTGCATTTGTTGTTTGCCTTCTTGATTCAACAAAATTGTTTTTTTCACATGCTCTTGATCTGCCAGTGCTGCGCAAGCCGCTTTCGCTGCAATCATGTTGACATTAAAAGGTAATCGTGCACGATTAAGAATGTCTGCAATTTCAGGGGAAGAAATGGCATAACCTAATCTTAATGCAGCTAGGCCATACACTTTTGAAAATGTTCGCGTGATAATCATATTAGGATATTGTGATAAATAAGCTAATGCATTTGGATAATCCGATTCAGTTATATATTCGCTATAAGCTTCATCAACCACAATTAAGACGTGGGGTGGCACAGAGCGAATTAATTCATTGAATTCTTTTTCTGTTGTGTAAGTTCCTGTCGGATTATTCGGGTTGACAAGAAATAAAACCCGTGTTGTTTCATCAATGGCACGGATCATCGCTTGAATATCGTGGCCCCATTGTTGAGCCGGTACTACTTTTGTTTTCACACCATAACTTTGTAACAATAAAGGAATAGTTAAAAAAGCATATTCAGAAATAATTGCTGAATCTTCTTTATCAAGATAGGCTTTGATAATTAATTCAAGAATATTTTCTGAACCATTACCGATCGTCAGTTGTTCTGGCTGGACAGAAAGAAATTGTGAGAGTGTTTGTTTTAATTCAAAACAACCACCGTCAGGATAAAAGTGAGCTTTGAGCAAGGCATCTTGTGCGGCTGCGAATACTTTTTGACTTGCCCCCAATGGATTTTCGTTGCTCGCTAATTTGATGGATGAAGTAATCCCTAATTCGCGTTCTAATTCTTCAATCGGTTTGCCTGGTTGATACGGTGTTAAATGACTGACGCTGGATTTTGCTAGTAATCGAAAATCTATTTTCATAGGAAAGTTACTCGTTCGTTAAACGACAGTTTCTTGTGGTAACGCTGCAATAAAAGCAGGGTGTTGTAAACAGTGTTGGTCGATCTTTTGTAACAGAGGATACGTATTTAAATCACAAGAAAATCGTTTTGCATTATAAAGTTGGGGTACCAAACAAATATCAGCCAGTGTGGGCTCATCACCAAAACAAAAATTTTTTGATAAAGAGGTGGTGGATAATTTTTTTTCTAAAGCAGATAACCCATTGTGAAGCCAATGATGGTACCACTGTTTTTTTTCTTCTTCGGTTATGCCGTGATGCGTTGTCAGGTATTGTAAAACACGCAAGTTGTTTAATGGATGCATATCCGCTGCAATGATTAATGCAAATGATCGCACGTGTGCTTTGGTAACCGGATCTTTCGGCAATAAAAGGGGAGTTGGAAATATGTCATCTAAATATTCAATTATTGCTAATGATTGTGTGAGGGTATGACCATCGTGTTGCAAAGTGGGAACCAAGGATTGCGGATTGAGTTGTTGATAGCTTTCTAAAAATTGTTCGCCACCTTGATTGAGCAAATGAATAGGAATAATGTCATAATCTAATTTTTTTAAATTTAAAGCGATGCGTACTCTAAAAGAAGCACTTGATCGAAAATAATCATACAACTTTATCATTTTGTTATTCACTCACGACTCGTTGATTAATGGCACCAAAAATAGATTGCTGATCTTGTGTTAACATTTCAATACGAATGCGATCCCCTTTTTTCATGAAAGGCGTGCTGGCCTTACCAGTCGCAATTATTTCTAGCATGCGTTTTTCTGCAATGCACGAGGATCCTTTAGTGCGATCATAATTTGAAACGGTTCCTGAACCAATGATAGTCCCTGCTGCTAATTGCCTCGTTTTTGCAGCATGTGCGATCAATGTGGGAAAATCAAATGTCATATCAACACCGGCATTGGGCTGCCCAAATAACGTTTCATTGTAAAAACTCATGAGAGGCAAATGAATTTTTTTTCCATCCCAATGAGGGTGTAATTCATCCGGTGTGACAGCAACCGGTGAAAAAGCACTGGACGGCTTACTCTGAAAAAATCCAAATCCTTTTGCTAATTCATCGGGGATGAGGTGGCGCAATGAAACATCGTTGACTAACATAAGTAAGCAAATTGCTTTTTGTGCGGCTTGTGGAGAAATTCCTCTCGATACGTGTGTGGTAATGACCGCTACTTCTGCTTCAAAATCTAAACCCCATTGTTCGTCGAATAAAGGAATATCATCATGAGGGCCTAGGAAAGTATCAGAACCCCCTTGATACATCAGTGGATCATGCCAAAAATTCTCTGGCATGGTGGCCCCCCGAGATTGTCGTACTAATTCAATGTGATTAACATAAGCACTCCCATCCGCCCATTGATAAGCACGCGGAAGAGGAGAGGCAATGGCTTGTTGTTGAAAAGGTAACGTGGATTGAATTTCTCCGCGATTAAGTTGTTGATAATATTTTTCTAACGCAGGTTGACATGTTTCCCAATGATCTAACGCTTGCTGCAATGTTTTTGCGACATCGGGGACACGCATTGCGCGTGTTAAATCTTTACTGACAACGACTAATTCGCCATCTTTCGTTTGATTTTTAAGTGTTGCTAGTTTCATGTTCTTTTTCCACTTTTAATACACCGCGATGAATTTGATCGAGCTCAATGGATTCAAATAAAGCACGAAAATTGCCTTCACCAAAGCCTTCATCTCCTTTACGTTGAATTATTTCGAAGAAGACGGGACCCAACATGTTTTTGGTGAAAATTTGTAATAGCAATCGTTTGTCATTTTTTGTGTCACCATCAATTAAAATTCGATGCTTTTTTAATTGTTCGAGTGGCTCACCATGTTGCGGCAACCGTTTTTCAATTAAATCGTAATAAGTATCGGGTGTATCTAAAAATGCTAAGCCGCGTTGAGCAAGTGATTCAACGGTTTGATAAATTTGATCCGTGCCTAAAGCGATGTGTTGTATACCTTCACCACGAAAATCTTTTAAAAATTCTTCAATTTGTGATTGATCATCTGAAGATTCATTGAGTGGGATACGAATTTTTCCGCACGGACTGGTCATGGCTTTGCTTTTTAATCCCGTTAATTTTCCTTCAATATCAAAGTAACGAATTTCTCGGAAATTAAAAATGCGCGTGTAAAAATCGGCCCACTCCATCATGTTGCCACGATGTAAATTATGAGTAACGTGATCAATATAAGTTAAAAAATTAAAACCAGGTTGTTTAGGAAGAGTCGAAAAATGAGAGGCATAATTTGCTTGTTCATTTTGATACTCAACAAAATAAATTAAACTATTTCCAACGCCATAAATGGCTGGAATGTGATAAACCATTTCGCTTTGTGCTGGTTGATAAGGAATGGCACCGCAAGCAAGAGCATGTTGATAAGCTGCTTGCGCATCTTTTACGCGAAATCCCATCGCAGAAACAGAAGGTCCATGTAAATCAGCAAACTGACTCGCCATACTATGTTTGGTTAAATTGATTAAAAATCGAATGTCATTTTGTTGGTAAAGGGTAACATCGTGTGATTGATGTTTGGCAACCGGGATAAATCCCATGGATTCAAATTGTTTTTGCAAGGTTTGTGGATCATTTGTTGTGTATTCTAAGAAATCAAAACCATCCGTGCCGGCAGGATTGTAAATTGACATGCGTCACACTCCTATCATCTTTGTTTTTGAATAACGTATTGAAATGGTAATGGATCAGATGGCTGATGTCACGTTGCAATCCAAGTAGACCAAGTTCCTGGATAACCCTGTAATTTTTCTTGAGCAAATTGATAAAATTGTTTTAAAAAAGTTAAGCGTGCCTGATAGTAAGGAATTAATTCAGGGTATTTTTGTGGGATGCGAGATAAATCATAATGAGGAGTAACCGCTGCTTGTCGCTGAATGATGTCATCAAAAGAAACGGTGCCTGCATTTTTTAGCATGTCATACATCGCAAAGAAAGTAGTCGATCGACCTTTCCCACCACGACAATGTAAGTGTATCCACGTATTTTTTTGCTGATGGTCAACTAACATCACAAAACGATCGACTTCATCAGCGCGAGGTTTCATGTGATCATTCACAGATAAGCGCTTGTATGTAAAACCTGAATTTTCAGCTATTTTTGCTTCACTTTGTAATGTTTGGATGGGTATGGAAATACCCTGCGTGTAATCGCCGGCTTTGAATTGCGATTCTGTTAGTATGTTATTTATTTACTGTTGAGAGTCAAATGAATGCAACCATTCTTCTTCTGCAAAGATACTCTCTTCGTTGGTTTTATTTTTGTTAACCCAATTAAATTGCGTTGTTAAATTAATCGGTTCACCATTTAAATAACCATGGCTTTCTTGCCGCAAGTCGATATCTATTATTTCTTTGACATCGCCTTTTGTTGCAAGAGTAATATTTTTAGCAATGGTTGAAAATCCTTTTTCATTGGGTGCGCTACTAGCCGATATCCATAAGTTATTTAATCCAGCTGTATTGCCTTGATAAGCATCTGCAATCATTTGGCTGTCACGAAAATTTTTCACATCACCCGTTGGTGTATGATGATGGAGTACAATGCAAGGATTTTTTTCTGTTCCATCACAAAAAGATGCGGCTAGTGTGAGTGTTGTTATCAAAGAAAAAAATAAAAATAAAAATATATTTTTGATGATCGTCATGGTATTTCCTTATGTCAGTACCCTTTAATTTTGCGATTTATTATACGATTTATTGTGCTACACTCAATAAATGGAATATTGTTAAAAAGGAATTTAACCATGTCTAATACGACGAAGCCACCCATTGTGATCACAACAATCCCCAAGATAGCCACGCCGACTGATTTAGGAGAAAAAGCACAACAAGCCATTACGGATGCGATTAATCCGCTGGTTGCCGATGCGTTTGCCTTATTTGTCAAAACAAAAAATTATCATTGGCATATGTCTGGCAGTCATTATCGTGACTACCATTTGTTGTTAGATGAACAAGCTAATCAAATTTTTGCGATGATTGATGTGCTAGCAGAACGTGTGCGTAAAATTGGCGGTGCAACGATTCGTTCGGTGGGCGATATCAGTCGCTTAACGCACATCAAAGATGATCAAAATAATTTTGTGGCACCTCGCGATATGATGCGAAATTTGTTGCAAGATAATCAAACATTCACCACGCATCTTCGTGCCGCGCATAAAATTTGTGATATGTACCAAGATATTGCAACGGCGAGTTTACTCGAGGTGTTTGTCGATGAAACAGAACGCCGTACATGGTTTTTGTTTGAGACACAGGTTGATTGAACAGGTTCTAAGAAGTTAAATTTAAATTGCTCAATCTTCTTGTAACCATTGCGCCATATTTTTTGCAAAATAAGTGATGATAAAATCCGCGCCAGCACGGCGAATGGCGGTTAAGACTTCTATCGCCACATTTTTTTCATTAATCCAGCCTTTTTCAGCTGCCGCTTTAATCATCGCATACTCACCACTGGTATGATAAGCCCCGAGTGGGAGAGAAGGGTAAGTTTGTTTTACCTGTTTGATAATATCTAAATAACAGTGTGCTGGTTTCACCATCAACATGTCGGCACCTTCTGCAATATCGAGCGCACATTCACGTATCGCTTCATGCGTATTGCTCATGTCCATCATATGTGTACTGCGATCACCAAATTGCGGTGCACCTTCAGCAGCTAACCGAAAGGGGCCATAAAGGGAAGAGGCATATTTAACGGAATAACTGAGAATAGGTAAATGCGAATAACCGGCATGATCCAATCCTTTACGCATTGCTCCAACCATTCCATCGATCATGCCACTTGGTGCAAGAATGTCGGCTCCTGCTTTTGCATGACTGATGGCTTGTTTGACCAATAACGCTAATGTTTCATCGTTGTCGAGTTCATAATGATGTTCATGCTTTTTAATGACACCGCAATGACCATGATCGGTATATTCACAAAAACAAATGTCAGACATAATCATTAACTCAGGCGCTATTTTTTTTATAAGCGGAATAGTGGTTTGGATAATGCCATCATCCGCATAAGAATCGCTACCGACTGCATTTTTATAACTGGGAATGCCAAATAAAATAACTTGTTTAATCCCTAGTTTGACTAGTTTTTTAATTTCATCTTCTAAACAATCAGGGCTTAATTGAAAATAACCAGGCATAGATGCAATGGGGTTTTGAATGCCCGTGCCTTGTTTAACAAAGAGAGGGGCGACGAAATCTTCTACTCTCAAGTGTGTTTCTTTAATTAAATTTCTAATCGTTGCATG
>CAYTKY010000080.1:0-8659 GCA_964438435.1 uncultured Coxiellaceae bacterium
GTGGAAAAGCTTGTTAGATCAGCTTTCAAGGGCGGCTTAAATGGCCAAAGTCGAGTTTAATGTCGTGGTGCAAAATACCATTTGCGTGTAAAAATTCCAATGCAACGGCTATTTCTGACATTAATGTAATTATATTTGACCAAGTAAATTTTTTATTTTCTAAAAAATATTTGTCTAAAGCGTTATTCGGAATCCAATTTGTCGCAATATAAAAAAACCATGAATGTTCGCCATTTATCTCAATTTTATCATGAATAGCATATGCTAATAAGTTGGTAACATTCGGTGCACCTACTTCTCTTAATTTTTTTAAAATTGAAATTTCATTTTGAAAAATGGCTTTATGAATAGATTTGTCAGAAATCTAGACACAATTTTCTTTAACTGCGACCCATTCGTTTCCCCTTTTGCTTTTATACACCCGACCTGAAGCACCTTTTCCAATGGCTTCAACATTGGAAAATAAATTCGTAAATTCTTCTTTGTCTAATTCAAGCGAAGCAGGAATCAAGCGATTATCATTACGTGAATCCATGTACAGCCCTCTTAGATTGGTAGGTTGATATCAGGTTTGCACAATGGTCTATTTTCGCGCTGTTGCTGCAATTGCTGCGTAATGTTCCGAAAAATTGTTGCTTTTGCTCGACATAGTTTTTCCAAAGCCGGGAAAGCCAGGTCCGGGACCAACCCGCCCGGACACCCGCGACCGCGATCGCATAAATATTCGTAACCAAGACCAGAACGCGATTCACGAGACACCCGATAAAAAGATTCACCATAAAACAATTTAAGAGATTCTGCACGCTCACTTATTTTTCTGTTTTCTTCAACAACGTAATAAAGTCCTTCGCAGAAAATCTTCGCGGTTTCAGGAGTCAAAACACTTTGAGCTAAACCAATCATGCGAACACAAAATGCATTCCGCTGTTCCCAGTTTTGAAATGTATCGAATTGATCGAGATAAGCTTGATAGAAAGCAAGGAGTAATAATTCTGGATCAATGTAATCATCTAGTTTAGTCGCTTGCTTTGGCAGAAGAATGGTAAATAATAATTTGATTGCATTTTCTGTTTTTTCACTCAACGTTCCTTTTTCGCCGTTTGGAAATGTCTCTTCTTTAAGGACGTCAATCAATGATTGCGCATTATTGACATATTCTCGTGGGATAACAATTTTATCTTCACCCTCTGCGTTTTTTTGCGTTGTATACATATTCCAAGCTGACAAAGCATCTGCCTTCGCATTTATAACATCCTCAGTCTGTTCAAGCTTATCGTAATATGGCAGTAATAGTTCGATCATTTTAATTTGTTTGCGCTTAGCTGCGATTGATAATGCATCTTCATTTTCAACATCAAACGTCGCCCACGTGTACTGGCTCTGTATTTCAATTCCTTTTTGGGCTTTAAGTAACAATAGCTCAGGATTTTTATTTAATATTTCTATTACTTTCTTTCGATCATCATCGATCACCGCTTGCAGAAATACCGGCATGAGTTTTGCATGAATTTTCTGTTCGATAAATTTGAATACTATTTGCGGATCAACGTTCGTTGTGGTTTCGATGCTGAATATGCCTTGTTTTACTAAGGCATTAAATGCGATGTCTTCTAATCTAGGAATGTGTCGATTGCCAGCCATGTGTGTGAGTCTCGTTTGAAAAATAGCGTTTATAATTATAGTTGTGTATATTATTTGCAAAAAAGACAGGGTGCAAGTACTTTTTGATACGGCCTAATTGACGACATGCCCTAGTTGATAGCAAAAAAATCTGGTAGGTCACTTCCTCTCATCTTTATTTAAATGATAGTAACTTCACCTTCATTTTGGTTCATTTTGAAGCTGTGTTAAAGGTTGGTAAGAATCATTCCATTAGTGCCAACGGATCTCTATAATGACACTCAATTAACGGAAAGATCCCGATCAACAAAAATTAAAGATTCAAAAACAAGCTAATAAATATGAGTATTGATCAACGATTCGAACATCCTCAAAGAAAACGTTTTTATCGCGTCATCTTATCTAAAGATTTATTTGGCGATTGGGTGGTTACTCGTGTCTGGGGCAGTATTGGAAAAGCCAATGGCAGAATCATGCATGCACCCTGCTCTTCGTATGAAGAAGCCATTTTAATGATACAAACTATTTCAAAAACTAGAAAACGCAGAGGATATGAAATCACGTGTTGTTGATTTCTAAAATCAAGAAGGTTTTTATTTTTTGACTAATGCAAAGGCTCGAGCTACTCTTATGTCCCCAATATAACGATTACAATAAAATACCACTATGCTATCACTCCCCTCTATCCACCTAAAAAAAGGCGAAGATCGCCGCATTCGTGCAGGTCATCCTTGGGTATTTAGCAATGAAATCGACACCGCTAAATCGCCATTAAAAAATATCTCTCGTGGCGAAGAAGTATTGATTATTGCGTATGATCAAACGCCTTTAGGTATCGCTTATTGCAATCCCCATTCATTGATTGCCGCGCGAATTTTTACGCGTGATCTTCAACAACGATTAAATAAGCCTTTTTTTCAACAACAAATACAAAGTGCTTTATCATTACGAAAAAAACTGTTTGCTAAACCCTATTATCGTCTGATTTTTAGCGAAGCAGATGGCTTGCCTGGTTTAGTGATCGATCGTTTCGATCAAGCGTTGGTGGCACAAATGAATACGGCAGGGATAGAACAAAAAAAAGATGCATTGATCGATGCTATTCGCACGTCTCTCCCAGAAGTCAATTCCCTCCTTTTGCGTAATGATAGCCAAGCACGTGAGTATGAAGGCTTAGAGAGTCTGATAACCCCTGCTTTTGGCACGCCACCTGAGGAAGTGCTATTGGAAGAAAATGAGGTACGATTTATAACGCCTTTATGGAAGGGGCAAAAAACAGGTTGGTTTTATGATCATCGATGTAATCGTGCGCGGTTAACGTCGTATGTCAACGATAAGAATGTATTGGATGTATTTAGTTACGTTGGTGCCTGGGGAGTTCAAGCAGCCGCCTTGGGTGCCAATCGTGTAACTTGCATTGAATCCTCTGCATTGGCTTGTGATTATATTTCAAAAAATGCTGCCCTCAATGCGGTTGAAGATAAGATGACTATCTTATCTGAAGATGCGTTTTCTGCCATGAAGCACTTACTCCAAGATCATCAAACGTTTGATGTGGTGATACTAGACCCCCCTGCTTTTGTGAAAAAAGCCAAAGATCGCAAAGAGGGTTTACTGGCTTATCAACGCCTGAATGAATTAGCTATCAAATTATTGAAAAAGGACGGTGTCTTAATCACTTGTTCCTGTTCAATGCATGTGAGTGAAGAAGATTTACTACTATTATTACAACGTGTGGCTTATCGTACACAACAGACTTTACAAATTCTTGAACGTGGACATCAAGGACCTGATCATCCACTTCATCTCTTTTTACCCGAATCGAATTATTTGAAAGCGTTGTTTGTAAGAAAAATCAGCGGGTGAAAAATGCATTTTGGTGGTGAAAAACCAGGGAAAGCATATAACTTGCTTCCCCTGGTTTTGGGTTGTTACTTCTTCTTTTTAGCCTTTTTCTTTTTAGCTGCCATGATTGATATCTCCTGTAGGTTGAAGAAAGAGCGAACCACCATTTCATTATAGCTACATTTTATTCGATTTGTGAATATACGGGGCACTTTTTAACAATGAGCATCTTCTTTTCGTAAACTGTGAACACTTTCTTCATTAAAATTTAATAAAAAATGTTCTGGATCGTAGGATTTTAATTGATGCCACGCTTCTTTTTCCTTTTCATCCAACTGCGAAACAAATTCTTCTAGCGAAAGTAAATTCATCATGTCTAATTCACGTAACGCAAACCGTCTTAGTTGTGCTTTTACTTGTGGAGAGGTAAGAATGTTATCACGTGAATACATTTTTCGTTGCAAACGTAAAACCGTTGCCATCGTTGGTTCTGCAAATTGAAGAAAATCTTTCATGAATTTCTCTTTGATATCAACAGGTAATGAAGTAATGATTTCATTAATAGCGTTTTGTCGATAAACAGCGTAATCTTCGCGGATTTTTTCTACTCGTCGTTTGATATCCACTAATTCCACTTCAAAAGATGCGGTTTCTCGATCAACCAGCACTAATTTTTTCTGTTTCGTTGCTTGATAATTATGCTTAATAGCACTCAACAAATACCCGGCTAAGTTTTGTATCCGACCCTCTTGATACGGTTTAGATTCCATCACGATAGTCATTTTCGTTTGAATAAATTCACTATCGTACTCTGTTAATAATTCTTCTATTTGTTCTATTGTTAAAGCAAATGCATTCGCTAATTGTGACCTGAGTTCCACCTCATTGGATTTTTTCTCTAATGATTTAACTTGATGACTTCCTAAACGGGTTTTCTTAGCGCGTTCTTTTAATTTAAAGCGAATCTTAACGACTTTACGACCTTCACGTATGAATTCTGCCACAATCGTTAAGTCTGAATAAGTATTCACTTCATCAACGGCTTTATCTAAGACACGGCGTTTAAAATCGCGGAAAATATCATACTTACCCGTCGGTACGCCCATTAATTTTTTAAATAAATCAATCTCAAACCATTTTGTCTGAGGTAACCCTCGATAACGAATACAATTTTCATAGAGAGCTAACCCATAACTGGAGCGGAATTTTGATTGAATCACCAAATCAATTTTGCCAAACATCGAGGGTGAATGGAGTAATTGTTTCATGCGTGGCGAATAAGCATAGTAACAAAGTGGTCCTTCTAGGCTAACACTCGCAATAATCGAGCTCGCCGTCCAATTTTCTGTTCCTGTTTTATCATCAATTAAGTTCCATTCAATGACAGTCGAAATCAATCCTTTGAGTGCCTCTTTAATGGCTGCGTGATTATTCCCTTGGTAACCAATCAAACGGCACAATTGCTTAACCGTAATTTCATGCTCTTCTTTCAGAATTAATTCTTTATACGCATGATACAACAATGCATTAGTAATTTTACGTTGCAATAAGCTCAACGTATTCGAACAATGAATTGTCGCTGCATGTTTTTTCAATTCCGTTTTTTCTTTTTTTTGTCCCACAACCGTCACCGTTGATCCCATAGCCGTCACATTCCTTCCCATAAACGTCACACGTTATCCCATAAGCGTCACATAGATTCCCATAAACGTCACAATTCGAGCGGTAAAAAATATATTTATCAAAATGTTATGCGAAGATAAACAAAAACAAAACAAAAGATAAACAAAAACACAACAAGAACATGTTATCAATTTTTTAGATCGCGTCATTAAAAAAATGCGGAAGTGCTTTTATTTTTGATAGGTTGTTGTTTTTTTATTTATTGTAAAACAAAACAAGTGATATATTGAGCATTAACGTAATACAAAGAAAGGAGTCAGGCATGGAAATTATTGCTTTTGTTAATAATAAAGGTGGGGTAGGAAAAACAACGTGTAGTAAGTTGATGACTGAATATCTCAGTAAGACAAAAAATTTACGTACATTGGGAATTGATTTTGATCCCCAATGTAATTTCTCTCACCAATATCTTCATATGGAAATTGATCCGGCTGCACCAGAAGGATTGATTCCTCCTATTCATCCTGATTATGACCCAACGGATCCCGATGATGACGATTGGGATGGCCGAAGTAGTATTGCCGAAATATTTTATGGGCAAGGCGTGGTTCCTTACCCCACGTACGTACAAAATTTAGACATAGCTCCAGGACATGCTGAAAAATTGCTCTCTGCTGAATCAGTAAGACGCTCTGAAGTGGTCGATAAAGTACATAAACAATTATCTAATTTTTTAAATTCGCCTGATGTGAAAGCAGCTTATGATGCGGTCGTGATTGACACAGCGCCTTCAAAAGGACCACTCACCATCAGTGTCATCAAAGCGGCGACCCACATTGTGATTCCTTCCGTCATGGAAGAACAACCCGTGCAAGGTATTTACGGTATGTTACAACTTTGGATGCAAGAATCATTAACGCGTGATAAAAATCGTCCTTTAAATTTAATCGGCATTTTACCGAATATGTTTAAACAAACGCGTTTGCACAAAGATATTTTGAAAAGTTTGATGGATAACTCGGCGATTGGTAAATATGTGTTGCCAGTTAAATTCTCTCAACGTATTGTCTTTGCAGAAGTGGATGCAGCAGATTCTAATCCGCGTTCTATTTTTGATTATCAAGATCAACATGTTGCTCGAAATGAAGCAATGGAAGTTTGTAGTTATATTGCAGAAAGGATATTCGTATGACAAAAAAAAAACGTTTTGGTATTTCTGAAGCTTTAACCCGTGGATTAAGTGAAACCATTCATGTTGTCGAAAATAATGCGGGCGTTTTTCGAAATATTATTTTGCCTTTATCGCGAATCGAATTAGATCCTGATAACCCTCGTAAATTAATGATCGATTTACTTGATATCCGTCGCGGTATTCAACCGGATGATCCATTTTATCAACGTAAACAAGAAGAATTAGAAAAGCTAAAAGAACTGGCTCACACCATTAAATCAACAGGGGTAATCAATCCCGTGGTTGTTTATAAGCTAGGGGAAGTCTATCGTGTCGTAGCCGGTGAAAGACGCTGTTTAGCCTCTATTTTAGCGGGAAAACAAGAAATTGAAGCCAGGGTTTTCAATGAAAAACCAAAAGGATTTGCTCTTAAGCTGATTCAGTGGGTTGAAAATACAGCGCGAGAAGATTTGTCATTGGATGAGCGATTAGAAAACGTAAGAGATATTCTTCGTGAATATCAAATTCAGCAGGGTGATGTTGAAATAACGGCGACTTTGATTAAAAGCATCACGGGGTTATCTTTATCTCAATCTTCTTATTATCTCGCTGTTTTAAACGCACCAGCCGATGTCAAACTTGAAATTCAAAATGGGAATATTCGTAATTTAGATAAAGCGGCTTTGCTTGCGGGTGTCGAGACAGCAGATGTTAGACGTCAAGCGATTGAAGCCTGTGTCAACGGTTCTAGCTTAAAAGAAATACGTGGTATGATCACCCAGCAAAAAAAATTGAATCATACACGGACTGTTTTACGAGTGAATGCTCGAGGAAGAGCAACGGTTAAAATTAACATGGGATTGACGCATCAACCGGAAGTTGTCAGAACGATTGTGCAAAGTGTGTTATCTCAGAAGGATTTTAACAAATATAAGGAAATTTTTTCTCAAGTAAATTGGAGTGATTTGCGACAATCAACAAAAGCGTTTCGTAAATTGGTTGAAATATTAGAATTGGAAATGGCGGTGTAATCTTATGTATAAAAAAGTGATGACATCCATTAAATTGCAACGAAACCTTCATCGACGCTTGCAACAACGAATTATTGAAGATGGATATGGCATGCGTGGAAAAAGTAAGTGGATTATCGAGTCGATCGAACAATTATTGCAAATGGCTGACTATCCCACCTTAGTGGATATCGCTGATGATATGAATGAATTAAGTGATATCGTGAGTATTCGTTTACCTGAAGATCTGATGGTGCGAATTGAGCAAGCGGTTGTTCATATTCGTCGACAATATCCAGTGATAGAAGGGGTTAAAAGTAACCTCATTCGTGCCAGCATCATGCAGCGATTAATCAGGCAGACGGCTTCGGTGACCGAAGTTTGACTTAACTAATTGAAAATACTTAAATAAAATTTTTTTGTCCTCAAAACCCTTTCCGTTATATTGAAAGGGTTTTTTTATGATGAAAATAGATTCGTTGTAAGCAATGACGCGTCACAACGAGTTAGTGCCTTTTCAGCATGGATAGCCATTTCATTGACATCTCATTTCATGGACATCTCAGAACCTGTTCAAACTCTTTATTTAACCTCCGTTATGGATAAGCGAAGCCATTGCTGTGTCAAAACGTCTTTGCGAAGAGCCATTGCTGTGTCAAACGTCTTTGCGAGGAGCCTACGAAGTAGGCGACGAAGCAATCCAACTTTAATTTATCGAATAGTTTTTTAATTCGAATAACATCAAGTTGTATACTTCACCATTTGCAAAGCCTGAATTGGATTGCTTCGTCGCCTACTTCGTAGGCTCCTCGCAAAGACGTTTTGACACAGCAATGGCTTCGCTTATCCATAACGGAGGTTAAATAAAGAGTTTGAACTGGTTCTCATGGACATCTATTGTTAGCTTGTAGTCAACAAAGAATCGACATCCCATAAACGTCACATTAGCCTCCCATAAACGTCACCTCTGCGTTCGCGTATTTTGTTCGGTTGTGTGACGTCTATGGGATTGAGATCATCTGCTTTATCAATAAGTTATTCGGTTCTTTTCTCTTTCATTGTCGTTAATTTTCAAGTGCACGAGTAATTCTTTGAAAGGTTACCCCACTTCGTTAAGGATAGAATTTGAATCACCATGATTCACGTAGAACATAACAACGACTCTTCCGAGCTGTCGGTCGCTAGACCGCTGCGGAAGAACGATAAAGAAGGGCGCCATTCAGGTTGTTTAAACGGTTTGAGCGATGTTCACTGCTGGGTGAGCTGTTTTATGTAGCGGAATTAAAATGGTTTTTTTCTTTTGAATGATGTGATGTTTATACTCTGGATTTAATTTATGTAATGTTTGAATATTAATGCCGGATGATTTTGCCAATTGTTTTAAATCCAT
>CAYTKY010000081.1:0-8544 GCA_964438435.1 uncultured Coxiellaceae bacterium
ATGGTTTTTGATGGATATTGCTTATTATGGGATTAATTTTTTTGTTCCTTACTTATTGCAAATGATGCAAGTGCATGCGACGGCTAATACACTCCATCATTATTCTCCTTTATTTAGCGATGAGATTATTTTAGGGACACTCATTATTAATTTTTCATTTTCATTAGGCGCTTTTGCCGCTATTTTTATTGTTGAAAGAGTCGATATTCTTCAGTTGCAAAAATATGGTTTTTTCTTTTCAAGTTTAAGTTTATTATTACTCGCTATGTATTTTCACTCAGGATGGTATTATCCGCCGATGGTTGTTTTATTATTTGCTCTTTTTAATTTTGCTATCAATATGGGTCCTGATGTGACTACCTATTTATTGCCAGCCACTTCTTATCCGATTGAAATTCGTGCATCCGGTCATGGATTTGTGTCGGGCTGTGCGAAATTTGGCTCGTTTTTAGGCGTGTTATTTTTGCCAAAAATGCAAATACAATACGGACATCAAAGTGTGATTTTGCTTCTTTCATTCTTATTATTTATCGCTTGTTTATTAACCATTCGTTTTTCTCGCAAAGTGACTGAGCCATGGGTGAATATAAAAGGAGAGATGGAATATGAAACAAATTGAAGCTGTTATTTTTGATTGGGCAGGTACCACGATTGATTATGGTTGCATGGCTCCTGTGCATGCGATGAAAGAAGCTTTTTTGCAGAAAAATTTGCCTATTACATTCGAACAAATTCGCAAGCCCATGGGCATGTTAAAGCACGATCATATTAAAACTATTTTCGAGATGGACGCTGTTCAAGACGATTTTAAAAACAAATATGGTCGAGTGTATCAAGCAAAAGATGTTGAAGAGGTTTACCAAGAATTTGAAAAAAATATTTTTTCAACTTTGCATCAACATACGAAAATGATTGAAGGTGTTTTGTTATTACAAAATCAGTTGAGAGAAAAAAATATTAAAATAGGATCGACGACGGGCTATACAAAAGCAATGATGGAGATTGTGGTGCCACAAGCAAATCATCAGGGTTATGCACCGGATTATATCATTTCATCTGATCAAGTTCCTAAAGGAAGACCTTATCCTTATATGCTTCATCAAAATGCGGCACACTTAGGTTTGTTGGATATGCGTCGTGTTATTAAAGTGGGCGATACGATCGTTGATATTTTAGAAGGGTTGTATGCAGGATGTTGGTCGGTGGGTGTTGTAAAAGGAAGTAGTTTATTGGGATTGGATGAAGATGAAATAAAAAAAATAGATTCTACTGCATTAAATGAAAAAGTACGTAAAGCACGCTTTGATATGTTTGCTGCAGGTGCTGATTATGTCATCGATAGTATTGATGAATTACCTTTTGTGATTGAGGTTATTCAAAAGAAAATGAATTCATAACATAGCGATAGGAAAATGATGATGCTCACTGAAAGAATAAAAAATCCATATTTGTTATTAACGCCAGGTCCTTTATCAACGAGTGATTCTGTTCGCGCAGCAATGAATTTTGATTCATGCACTTGGGATGATGATTATAAAACGATTGTGACGGATATTCGTAGAAGGTTATTGTCTATTGCAAACTGTGATCCTGCACAGTACACCACCGTTCTCATGCAAGGTAGCGGGTCATTTGGTGTTGAAGCGATTTTAGGCTCATCGATTGATCGAAAAAAACATCGATTATTGATCTTATCAAATGGTCTCTATGGACAGCGTATGGTGGAAATGGCAACGATATTGGAATTGCCGCATCTTGTTTATCAAGTGTTGGAAGATGAAACATTTGATCTCGATCAAATAAAACAATTATTAGAAAAAGAAAAAACAATCACGCATATTGCTATTGTGCATTGCGAAACGACAACGGGTTTGTTGAATGATTTACGAGGAATAGCCCAGTTAGCGCATGAATATCAAAAACATTTTATTGTTGATGCGATGAGTAGTTTTGGTGGAATTGAATTTGATATCACTGAATTGCATATTGATTTTTTAGTGAGCTCAGCTAATAAGTGTATTCAAGGTGTGCCTGGATTTTCATTTAGTATTTGTCAAACAAACAAATTGATTGAATTATGTCAGCATCAAGCTAAGTCATTAGTACTGAATGTGTATGGCCAATGGAAAGAAATGGAAAAAGATCCTGGTAAGTGGCGATACACTTCTCCTACGCATACAGTGCTTGCATTTCATCAGAGTTTAATTGAATTAGAACAAGAAGGCGGAATTGCGGCTCGGGCAAAACGTTATCATGAAAATCAACGATTATTATCAGAAGGAATGAAAAAGTTGGGTTTTATGCCGTATATTGCAGCTGATTTGCAATCACCGATTATTACCACGTTTATTCAACCAGAGAATGTGCCAACCACCACTCATCCTTTTGTTTTTAATGATTTTTATTACTATCTAAAAGATCATGGCTTTGTTATTTATCCCGGAAAAATAACGAATCGTAATTCATTTCGCATTGGCACGATCGGTCATTTGTTTTCAGACGACATGAAACGATTTTTGGGTCATGTGAAATCATTCATCGAGCAATATCAAAGGCATTATGCATGAAAATAATTATTATTGGCGCAGGAATCACAGGGCTTACCTTAGGAGCGGTATGCCAACGCGCTGGTATGGATGTGACGATATATGAAAAAACAAAAGTATTACGCAATATCGGCGGAGGCCTTCTTTTGTGGCCACATGGGTTGCGTTATCTTGATTGGTTGGGTTTGTCGAACGTTTATCAGGATGCTTATTTTTGTGTGCAAGGTTGTCAGATTAATGGATATCAAGGCGATCGCATTTTTAGTGAAAGTTATGCTGATTTATATTCAGCGATTGATGGTGAAATTTTACCGATTGATCGTCATTATTTTCAGCAAAACTTATTAAAACAGGTTGATCATCGAAAATTAATATTAAATAAACAGTGTGTTTCGGTTGTTAACGAAGCGCGTCAAGCGCGTGTGATATTTTCGGATGGCACAGAGGATTGCGCTGATCTTGTTGTGGGTGCTGATGGTATTCATTCTGCTGTGAAAAAAAAGGTATGTCCGACCGCTTTGCAATATACCAATTATGGTTGGTGGGGTGGCATCATTGAGCAAAAAGATGCGCCATCACTTTCACCGCATCATGCGTTTATTGCCATGGGTCTTAGTAAAATGGGTATTGTCTGGCCCATGATAAATAATCGTTTTATGTGGTATTTGCCTGTCAAAATGCCGCTGACACAATTTGAGTCCGATGATCAAGGTATGATGCCATTGCAATCTTTAACAGCGGGTTGGAGTCGTGAAGTTCAAGCTATTATAGCTGCCCCTGCTAGTGCGAAACGCTTTCATTTACCTATTTACACGTCATTGCCATCCAGCATTATTTCTCATCGGATGGTTTTGATGGGCGATGCAGGGCATGCAATGGGTCCTATATTAGGACAAGGGACCAGTCAAGCGATTGAAGATGTTTTTATTTTATTTCAATGTTTGCAAAATTTAAAAATGGATGTGCCTGATACCCTGGCATTTTATCAGCATTTGCGGTTGGGTCGCTATCAACGATTTGCTGAATTAGAAAATCAAACAGCAGAATCAATGGTGCATGATGAGGTGGCATCATTAGAAGCATTTCAAAAACAAATACAATCATTAACACTCATTCATGTTTATGAAAATGTGATTCCGTTAATTAATAAAAAAGCTTGTGATACGATAGCAGCACTTGTTGAGCCCTTCGATGAAGCTTTAATATCATCATGTGTGGTTGGTAATAAGGGTTAGGCGAGTTGCCAATCACCGATATTCCGAAAAATTCATTTGTTCACTTAATTGGGTGGATATTCAATGTTGAAATATGAACGCATACAATCCATTTTTGGTAGTAGCTTGGGCAATATACTCGAATGGTATGATTTCGGTCTTTTTGCTGTTTATTCTCCACTCTTCAGTCGCTTATTTTTTCCAACAAGCGATAAACATGCGTCACTCATGATGATTTTTGGTATTTTCGCTGTTGGATTTATTTGTCGACCACTCGGTGCTCTTTTATTTGGTTATTTAGGTGATCGCCACGGTCGGGCGAGTACACTGCGTTTATCAATTTTAATGATTTCAATTCCAACGTTATTAATTGGTTTTTTACCTACGTATTCTTCTGTTGGAATATGGGCGCCTATTTTTCTAATCATCATTCGTCTTTGGCAAGGCATTAGTTTGGGTGGTGAATACAGCGGTAATTTAATTTATTTGGTGGAATCTGCGCCGAAAAACTTGCGTGCTTCGATAGCTGCTTTTGCTCCCACCACGGCAAATATCGGTATTTTATTAGCAACGTGTGTGAGCAGTGCGACCAGTTATTTTTTAAGTGACTATTCGTTTGAATTATACGGATGGCGTATCCCGTATTTAATAAGTGGTGCGTTATCTCTCTTTATTTATTTTAAACGGCTGAAGATGAAGGAAACGGAAACCTTTCTTAAGCTAAAAAATGAAAAGCGTTTAGTGAAAAATCCTATCAAATTTGTTTTTAAAAATAATCGCGAAAAAATAGGCGTGACGATAGGTCTTGCTTGCATGGGCAGTACTTTTTACTACTTATGCTTTATTTATATGCCAACCTTTTTAATGCAAACTTTGCGCTATTCATTCACTCAAGTGTCTTCTTTAATGACATTTTTTATTGCGATGATGGTTGTGTTGGTTCCGTTAGCGGGGAAAATAGGAGATAAAATTGGTCGAAAAAAAATGTTATTGTTTAATGCGGGTTGTGTTGCGCTTTTAACAATACCTGCTTTTCATTTTTTATTAATGGAATCTATCGTGGTGGTCATTTTCTTTTTATTTTTATTGACGATGACCAGTTCACTAGAGCAAGCAACGACCTGTGTTGCGGTTGTTGAAAATTTTCCGCCGCCGGCTCGATATACAGGTCTGTCAATTGGATACAACATAAGTAATGCACTGTTTGGCGGAACAGCGCCTCTTGTTTGTGAAATACTAATCGACAAAACACATTATTTATTGGCACCTTCTTTTTATGTTGTTGGCTGTGCTCTATTAACAGGCTGTATTATTTTCTTTTTTGTAAATGACACATCGAAGGATGATTATGCGTTGAGTATGGGAAGTGAGTGAGTTACCTTTGAAAGGCGCCATCTCCCTCTTAATCCAAGCATTGAGATTTTATTTGAATATTGGTAATGTCTAAGGCGGTTTTTATAGTTTGAATTCAGGTGCTGTAACTACTCACTCGTCGTTGCGACGAAGCAATCCATAAGAATGCTAACTGGATTGCTTCAACCCGCAAAAAACGCGGGTTTCGCAATGACGCCGGGTGAGTAGTTACCAGGTGCTTATAGCCGTATTTTATGGTTAAAAGAAGCGTGTCCGACAGCCTATTCATATCAATTTAATGATGCTTCGACACAATTTGCATGTAATCTGAAGAATCAACGAACTGGTTATCAATTCGTTTTTTGCCCGGGTGGAAAGATGGGAGAACGAGACACTTAAAATAAGCATAAGCGGAGTTAAGTGATGTGTGGTATCAGCGGTGTTTATGCGGTGCATTTAACGGATCAGCATCATCAAATGATAGATGCGATCATTGAAAGTCAATTGCCGCGTGGACCAGATTATCAAGCGAAAGAAGTGATTCACGGCAAGCAAAGCGAGATATTATTAGGACATAATCGATTAAGTATTATTGATTTATCGGAACAAGCTAATCAACCCATGTGGGATGTCACGGGACGTTATTGTATTGTTTATAACGGTGAAATTTATAATTATTTAGAACTACGTGATGAATTAAAAAAAGCAGGTCTTCGTTTTCATACGCAAAGTGATACCGAAGTGATTCTCAATGCATTCGCTTATTGGGGTATTCATGCTTTGCAATATTTTTGCGGGCCATTTGCTTTTGCATTGTTTGATCGAGAAAAAGAAATCACGTGGTTGTGTCGCGACCGATTTGGGGTCAGGCCGCTTTATTATGTTCAACAAAATCAAACAATATATTTTGCATCGACGACAAGTGTATTAGCTAACAGTTTTCATCTCAAACCAAATCATGCTTATATTGCAAAAGGGTTGCAGTATTTAATTTATGAAGATGATAGTGCATTGACACCTTATGATGGTATGTTGGCGGTGCCTGCTGGGTCTTACCTCATCGCACAATTTGATCAAAAAAAAATACTGACTTCGTTTGTACATCGTTATTATGATCTGACAGAGCAAGTACAACACACCATTGAAACCTTGCCACTTAACAAGGATGACGTATCAACATTGATTGATCAGCAATTTAAAAAAGCAGTGGATATTCGTTTGAGAACCGATGTGCCTCTCGCCATTTCATTGAGTGGTGGATTGGATTCTTCGTCGGTGGCTGCTTTGGTCAGTGAACGGCATGAGCATACCATCGGATTTTCATTTGGTCACCCTGATGTGAAGCATTCAGAAGGTCCCATTGTTGCGCATTGTGCAAAATACTTAAATATTGAAATGGAATATGTCTGGCCAACTGCCGATGAAATAATAGAAGGTTTGTATAAAACTGTTTCAATTCAAGATGCACCTTTTTCTACACTGAGTATGGTTGCTCAATATTTACTTTATCAGCGTGTTCGTCACGCAGGCATTAAAGTTTTATTAGGTGGGCAGGGCGGTGATGAAGCATTTATGGGGTATAAAAAATTTTTATTTTTTTGGATGAAACAATTAATCGATGAAAAAAAATATTTTTCATCGGCGAAACAAGCCTGGCAATGTTTGCCGGGATTTTTTTCTAATATGGCTTCATTCAAAACCTATTGGCAGCATCGACATCGTTATCTTCAAAAGCAACAAAAAAATTTATCGCCCTCATCAGTGTTAACATTATCCGATACGATTCAATTGCAACTGAATCAAGGGAGCCAAAGACTTTGGCAACGTCAATTGCAAGATATTACGCAGTTTAGTTTGCCTACTTTGTTGCGATATGAAGATCGTAATTCAATGAGTCATAGCGTGGAAAGTCGTTTGCCATTCATGGACCATCGTTTGATTGAAATTGGTTTGGCTTTGCCAACGCATTTGAAATTGCGGGCGGGTTATGGGAAATGGATTATACGAAAAATCATGCAAAATAAAATTCCTGACAACATTCGATTGGCGCGTTACAAGCGTGGTTTTGATATTTCTTTAAGCGAATTATTAAAAAAAGGATTAGGCGAATCGATACGGGCAACGTTAAAAGAAAATCGGTCTATTTTAAGTGATTTTTTATCAACATCCATTAATATTCATCAGCATTTTTCAGATCAACAATTTTTACAACGCCCTGCCACGATGAGCGAAGCAATTTCTTTGTTATGGTTGAATAAGGTATTAACGTGAAGAAAATCTTGACCGTTGTCGGTGCCCGACCGCAATTTGTTAAATCGGCTATGGTGTCAAAAGCTTTTCGTGAATATGAAGATATTCAGGAGATAGTTGTGCACACCGGGCAACATTATGATGCCAATTTGTCACAAATTTTTTTTGATGAATTAGCAATGTCACCTCCTCATTATCAATTAGGAATTGGTTCTGGCTCGCAAGGCCAGCAAACGGGTGAAATGTTGATGGCCATCGAGAAAGTGTTATTGGCTGAAAAACCCGATATTTTGCTCATTTATGGTGATACGAATTCAACATTAGCAGGGGCATTGGCGGCTGCAAAATGTCATGTTCCCATTTCACATGTCGAAGCAGGGTTGCGTTCGTATAATCGTTATATGCCAGAAGAAATTAATCGCCTTGTTGCGGATCAGCTTTCATCTGTTTTGTTTACTCCGACACAACAGGCTGTTATTAATTTAAAGCAAGAGGGTTATCCAGATTCACGTATTATACAAGTAGGGGATGTCATGTTTGATGCGGCTTTGTTTTACTCAAATTTGGCAATGAAAAAAAGTCAGATTTTAAAAAAACTTAAAATTAAAAAAAATGATTATATTCTTGTGACCATACATCGTGCAGAAAATACGGATCATCTATCTCGTTTAAAAACAATTTTTACGGCGCTTAATCATTTGAGTCAGTCACATGATATTGTTTTGCCATTACACCCGCGCACGCAAAAATTATTAGAGCAACATTTTCCTCATTTATTAGAAAAAACAATGATCCAATTCATTGAACCCGTTGGCTTTTTAGATATGGTGATGTTGGAAAAAAATGCGGCATTGATCATGACAGATTCGGGTGGCGTGCAAAAAGAAGCTTTTTTCTATCAAATTCCTTGCATCACTTTGCGAACAGAAACAGAATGGATTGAAACCGTGGAATTAGGTTGGAACACATTGGTATCACCTGATGATATGCAGTCTATTCATGATAAAGCTTTACAAAAATGGAATACACAGGGAAAAACGGGGCATGAACCATTTGGTCATGGTCAAGCGAGTCAATTAATCGCACAAGCATTGAAGGAATCAGTATGCGTATTTGGATGATTAATCATTATGCCTCACCGCCCAGCTTGGCTGGTGGTACTCGTCATTTTCATTTTGCAC
>CAYTKY010000082.1:0-8287 GCA_964438435.1 uncultured Coxiellaceae bacterium
TAATTAATTTTAAATGGAGCGGAGTCTCTCATAAATTTTTACGATTGCGGTCTAGACAATGGGGTCATTAAAGTCATAATACTCGTGTTGATGAAACGTATATTAAAATAAAAGATGTTTGGCATTATTTATATCGTGCCGTTGATATACAAGATCAAACATTAGATTGGATGTTAACCATAAAACGTAATAAAAAGCAGCAACGTAATTATTTCAAAGGTGTTAGCCAACTTACATCTCAGCACATCGTCTGTGATTAATGTTGATATAAACCCTCCGTTTCCAGAAGCATATCAATAGCTCGTATTAGAAGGCGAGTTACCACCCACTTCTAAATTAAGCCTTGATTAAATTAATCGCTTTTTGTGTGTTAATTTTAATTTCATCCAAATTGGATGCGCATAAGGTAAGATGACCTAATTTTCTACCATCTAATGGCTCTTTGTTATACCAATGATAATGAGCGCCGCGTATGGCTAACAACTCTCTAATGTTTTGTTTTTTTCCTATTAAATTTATCATCGCGGAAAATGATTTTGGCTTTGCAGAACCGAGAGGTAAATCAGCGATAGCACGTAAATGGTTTTCAAATTGACTTGTGTCTGCCCCTTCTATTGTCCAATGACCGGAATTATGTACACGAGGCGCAATTTCATTGGCAATCAAGCTATTATTTTGACAAAAGAATTCGATTGTCATTACGCCGACATAATCTAATTTCTGCAAAATTGATAAAGCATATTTTCTCGCTATTAGTTCTAATTCATCATTGATATATGGTGCCTGCGAGATAAATAAAACCCCATTTTTATGCTGATTCAAAATAATAGGATAGAATAGAATTTCTCCTTTAGGATTTCTAACTGAAATAATTGATATCTCAAAATCGAAATTAATATATTTTTCGATGATTGAGGGTTTTCGAGAAAAATCTTGCCATGCTGCTTTAGCTTCATGTTCATTATTTACAACAGCTTGTCCTTTGCCGTCATAACCACTCTTTCTTGTTTTAATCAAAAACGGATATCGAAGATCTCGAATAGCTTTTTGAACATCTTCCCAGCTATTAACATCATGATATTTTGTAGTTGGAATATTTAATGAATTTAAAAATTGCTTTTCATACAACCTATCTTGAAATATTTTCAACGCTTCAATATTGGGATGAATGTTATACTTCTGACTTAATATATTTACCGCATCGATAGGTAGATTTTCTGTTTCATAAGTCAAATAATCAATATCAGAAAATTCTTTTTCAATTTGATAATTATCAAAAAAGCCTACATTGATCACTTTGGTAATATTTTTTGCCGAGCATGTTTGATTAGGATCAATACAAACAGTTCGAATACCTAATTGATGTGCAGATAGCGCTAACATTCTTGCTAACTGACCTCCACCTAATATGCCTATTTTCATGATGATGCCTCTCTCGGATCGAGATGTGATAATACATGTTGAGTTTGTTCGTCACGATAAATCAGTAACGATTGGTGTATGCTGGGATATTTATTTGCAAGTATAGACGCGGCTAACAAAGCCGCATTAGTTGCGCCAGAAGGACCAATCGCAAGTGTACCAACAGGTATGCCAGCTGGCATTTGGACGACAGATAACAATGAATCGATTCCATTTAATGCTTTTGATTGAACTGGCACTCCAAGTATAGGTAATGTTGTCTTTGCTGCGAGCATGCCAGGAAGATGAGCGGCTCCACCCGCTCCTGCAATGATAATCTCAATCCCTCTTGGTTTGGCATTTTCAGCGTAAGAGAAAAGTCTATCCGGTGTTCTGTGTGCTGAAAGGATTTCCACCTCGTAACTAATTTTTAATTTATCTAGCGTAGTTGCGGCATTGATAAGTGTTTCCCAATCATTTCGGGAGCCCATTACAATACCAATTAATGGTTTGTGTTGATTCATGATTAACACCTTTATTATGGATTACAATATGGACAATATTTAGGATCTGACTTAACTAAACCATCTGCTCTTGGAAAATATTCTTTGTAGTCACATTTGATACATTCAAATATTCTATGTTGGTAAAGTTCTGTTTCGGAGCCACAAGATTCACATAGCAATCTTCCGCTCACTGATACTTTTCCGAAACCAGGCGTATTACATTTTTTACATATATTTTTCAATCTATCTAACAATTTGATCGCGACTTTATTAATTACCTTCATTCGGGTTGGATTCATCATTGCGCGCATATCTGTTTCAAGACGAATGGTTTTATATTGGCGAAATGCCGAATTTAATATTGCTTTCAATTCAATAAAGTTATTAATACCTTTTGCAATAATTGCATTATCATCTATACCTCTAATAATTAAAGCATGACTTCCAAATTTAATTTTTTCAAGAAAATTTGTATAATCATCCGAAATGCTAATATCAAGTTGACCATAATTAGTTTCAGTAGTGATTTCTGACTCGACCACAACGATATTATTTTTTATATCTATAAAAGAGATTAGCTCAACATCGCCAGCTGCAAAAAAAATCGTCGGATGTGGCCCGAAACTGCCTTCATTTGCAATAGCATAGTCAAAACCATATGCTAATGAAGCTTGTTTCGCTTTTTTTATAACCGTATTGTATGCACTATCTTGTCGTGTAATCTCCCCAGTATATGTACCAAATTTGTCAGTATCATAATTGTCTGGAACAAATAATGTAGCATTTAAACCATCCTCAAATGGTTTTCGTATTGCATCTTCCTTTTTATGTTTTGTTGCCAAAATAATATCTATACCCTGATACATTATATGCACTCTTTGTTAATATTCTTGAAAGATCATTTTATTATTTTTTGCACCACGTCAAATCTCGTTTTAAATAATAGAACATGCTTTCTTCAGGCTCGATGCAGGCAAGCATAACCCAACCATTACCAAAAAGTTTTTGTAGAATAGGTTGAACCGTGATGACTTTATTGATCAATTTTCGTGGTGCGTACACGATGGTGATTAATCTTTGAGGCTCGTGGTAGCGTTTCGTATCACTACTAAAGAGTGATTGTAAAGGCAATCCATGCATCAAATCACTGGCATTACCCTGCATGATGCCAATTTTACCTGAAACATTATGTGTAATCTTGCTACCGCTGCCATAAGCAATATTGTCTAGTGATGAAAAAAGATATTGACTATTAATCCATTGTGCAACAATCATCGGAGCAGTTAAAATTGTCGCGAGGAATGTTCCTTCTTTATCATCCTGCCAATTGTATGAGTGTAAAAAAGCACGCCCTTCAAGATTGATTAGTTTAGTTAATTTGCGAGGAGCAACAATAAAAGAAGCGTTACGTGCAAGCCCCCACTCTGGTCGCGTTTGAGCCCAATCATTGCTTCGCATTTTTATATGTGAAGTATATTTTTTAATGCTTTTTTTATTTCTTGTATATCCTAACTGTTGACAACGATATTTATTAACTATTTCTCTTGCAGCTTGTAAATCGTATGTTAATTGATCCAGCTTTTTTCTAAGTATAATATCTGAAGTTTGACTTGTGTATAGTGACACCTCGTCAGTCGTTGTATTATGCTGCGCAGCAATAAATAACGTTTCGCAAGGAATATTAATTCCTGACTCAATTAAATAATGACGAACATCCAAATTATTTAAAATGTCAGCAAGTATCTTTGCATTGATTCCACCATGATTACCACCGCACGCACCACAATCAAGCGCTGTCGCATAAGCATTATTTTGTGTTGCACTACCATGACCACATAAGATGACGAGCGAAGAAAAATCCTCTGTTAATCCCATTATACGCAAAGCACTTTCTGCATAAGCATATTGATCTTTTAACGGAATCCCAGTTTTATCTTTATGTTCTGAAATTGATGGATGCAAAGCAGATATCAATTCACTCTGTTTTATTATTTCTTGTTTAAATCGGATTGTTTTTTTGGGGAGAATCGTTCTAAGTGACATCGATAATCCGCTCCATAAACCCATCACTTCTACCAATGTCAACGGCGTTGTAAAATTATATTTTAGAGCTTGATAAATTCTTTTGGCAGTATTAATTAATTTTAAACGATTAGCTATTTTCGAACTATATTGATTCTGGCAATTGAATACTTCTTTTACGGTATGCTTAGGTTTAAGTAAAACTGGACAAGAAATTTTTGATTCATCTAATATTTCATTCTTAACTCGTACTGGAATACCAAAGAACCCTGCAAAACCAAATGTTTCATAATGACCTTGTGCTTCTATGGCGCGTCGAAAAGGCTCTGACCGGACATCAATGCAGAATACAAGTTGCGCAATCGGTTTTTCATGCTTCTCACTTATATTTGCACTCATTGTTACGGCATGACATGATAAAGTCTCGAATATTTTTTTTTGGTAGAGATTTTCCATTTCATTTATGTATTTTATTTTATGCGAAATAAAATTTTTATCAGGATTTTGATACGTTTTTAATAAATTAATTGCTTGTGGCCATAAAATAGAAATTAATACTAAACGCACAGCTAAATAGTCAGCTTGGCTAATAGGATAATCAGATTTATTATTCTGTGACCATTCTGTTCGATATTTAATGTAACTAGCCCAACCTGGCAACGTTGCTAGGACGAGAGAAAGGAAGGTCACCCTCTGTTCAAGAGGGACCATCAGTTTTGCTAAGCATTCTGCAATGGTTTCTTCTGCTGTGTAAGGTAAATTTGCTAACCAATTGTTATGTTTTTCATTTGAGCGGCAAAGGTTTCCATCAAAGGGAGCTAATTTTCGGAATGCTTGATATAAACCCAAGTGACGATACGGCATGGAGATTGTTGCCTGGCCATCGTCAAAAAATGCTTCGCACCATTTGATAGTTTCTCGATTTACCTCTTCCATATTTTTTGATAAGCCGGAGTTTTGAAAATAAGCAAACCCTTCTAATAGTGCTTGCTCAAATGGTACACCCTCTAATCCTTGTAGTGGGTTAGCAGCAATCAAGTGCTGAAGTGGCCAATTGGGTGCTATGATTCGCCATGATTGCGATATAATATCTTGCAAAGATATTGGCATTCTATCTTCAATATCAATTAAATCCATTCCTGCGGTTTGGCTTTCAATCTTCACATCGGATTGCATATTTACCTCATTAATATTTATATTCATTGCGATTGGCAGTTATTGTAGAGGGATGGGGTTGGCTTGCATTGAGTGCTTTCACATACAACATCTGTAATGCACGAGGTAAATCGTCATCATTAATTAATTTATCTCTGAACAACATGACAAACCAGATGAGGAATAACGCTATTAATCCGATCAAATAAAATATATTGAGCGGTTGAGCATTCATTAAATGATTCGAAGCCAGTATGGATTCAGTCATGCGAAAACTGAGGCCATAGAGTGCGCCTATCAAGCTTGTTATTAAAAGTGCTATGAGTAATTGTTTCCATGGATGCTGAATAAGCAATGGTAATGCAAATTGGGTAGCGGCTATAAACCATATAGCCAAGAGGACAAAAGTAGTGTCCGTTGCTAATCCAAAATGGTAATTAACCATCGAAAACGCGGCTGCACTAAAAGCACCGCATAACATAGCTAAAGTAAGCGACGTGAAACTGGGTGGATATCCGATTGCCAATCGCTTTTCTGATCCTACACCAGGAGAGGCAAGAAATAGATTAGCTTTGAACAAACCATGCAAAAAAAGGTGAGCAACTGCTGCAGGAAATAGCCCGAGACCACATTGCGCGAACATGAATCCCATTTGTCCCATTGTAGAACAAGCTAACATTCTTTTAACATTATTTTGCATCAACTTCCAAAGTGTACCTGTTAGTGCAGTTCCTATTCCTAGAATAAAAATAATGGTTAGTAGTTTAGGATTCGATAGATATAGTGGAGCAAACCGTGCTAACAAAAATCCACCTCCGTTAACTAATCCAGCATGCATGACTGCAGAAACAGGTGTAGGCGAATTGAGTGAACTTAGTAGCCAACGATGAAATGGCCAAATACCTGATTGCGACATGGCAGCTAAAAGAATAAAGATTAATGCCAAACTAGAAATAAATGTGTGACCAGAAGAATGTAATATCACCTGAATAGAGGTTTGGCCTGTAGAAAGGTAAAGCAACACAAACCCTCCAGCAAGCAAAACAAAACCGATCCCGAACATCTTAGCAGCTAACCAACCAGCATTTTTTGCGGCTCTCCATTGTGGTTTATGTACCATCAATCGCACTAATAAAAAGTTGCTTAGGCCCCACCACACTAATAATGAAATGAGGTTATCTGATGAAACCATTAATATGACTGTTAATATTAATAAACCTAGCTGAGCGAAAAATGAAGAATAATGACTATCTCCTTCCATGTATCTGCTGGCATAAATCCCAACGATGATGCCCATAAAAATCACAAGCAGCATTATGGATATTGCTAGATTATCAAAGTTAAAAAGTGATATTAATGAAAAGCTTGGCATAGTTCATCCCTACCGAAACAAAATATTTGTTTTGTTGATTAATGGTAGCGATCGATGTAAAGTAAGTAAAATTAATAATATTAATCTTATATATTAGAAAATCTTATGAATATAGATACGGTACTTTTACAATGTTATTTAGCCGTTGCCGAAACGGGTTGTTTTACAAAAGCCGCATCGCGCGTCGGCCGAACACAATCCGCTGTTAGTCAGCAAATATCTAAGTTGGAGAATATGCTTGGCAAACAATTACTTATACGTGGAAAAACCACATTACTCACCAATGAGGGTGAGTTATTTTTGGGATATGCTCGACAAATTTTCGCGTTACACCGTGAAGCATTCGATAGGTTCAAGGAACCAGAATTAGAAGGCGAGGTTCGCTTTGGAATGCCAGAAGATTTCGCAAGTGTTTATCTATCTGATGTGTTGGTAGATTTTTCTCGCATACATCCGCGCATTTTCCTGAACATAGAATGCGATTTGACCCTTAATCTATTTGAGCGTTTTAAACGAAAGGAATTTGACTTAGTCCTGGTGAAAATGAGTCGACCTGAAGATTTTCCAAATGGTGTCGATGTTTATTCTGAAAAACTGAAATGGGTTGGTGACAGAAATTTAATTCAAGATAGAAGCAAATCCTTACCACTTGTTCTATCACCACAACCCTGCGTATATCGCACTAGAGCAATCAACGCTTTAGATAAAGCTCAAATAAAATGGCGAATCGTATTCTCTAGCCCGAGTTATTCTGGAACAATTGCTGCTGTTAAAGCCGGTCTCGGTGTAACGGTACTACCACGTACGATGATCCATGAAAAACTAAGTGTTTTGAAACATCCGAACCTTCCACCATTGAATGATACGCATATTTGTTTATTAAAGCATGATACTGTAAATTCGGCATTATTGTCGTTTGAAAAATTTGTTTTAGCTAAGCTTATGCATTAAGGATAATAAAACTCGTAGGAAGAAACGAACATGCCAATAAAATTGTGTTTTTATGCTTTTATCGTTTTTCTGGCAATTTTTTTAGTCACTATTATCTGGCAAATGAATGCCTACAAAGTATCTGAACCCTCTTACTTAACATTAAAAGCTGATGGTCCTATAACCATCAGGCAATATCCATCTATAACTGTTGCCCAAGTCGAAATGAATGGGGATCGATATTATTCAATTAACTCTGGTTTTAGATTACTTGCTAATTATATTTTTGGTGATAATAAAGAAAATATAAAAATAGCTATGATAGCACCAGTTATTCAAACACAGATTATATCTGTTAATACTGTCTCTAATGATCAAAAGCCAGAAAATAATAAATGGATAATCAGATTTATCATGCCTGCTGGTTACGATAAGAAAAAAATTCCTCCTCAACCAAATGACCGCCAAATAAAGATTTTAAGCTTTTCAGAGAAAAAATATATCGCTATTCGCTTCAGTGGATTTAATTCTGACAGAAACTTAAATAGTCACCTAGATGAGCTTAAAAACTACGTGGATAGAAACGAACTTCATACGGTGGGTAGTCCTTTATACGCATTTTATAATCCACCTTGGGTTCTACCATTTTTGCGTCGAAATGAAATTATGCTCGAACTAGAGAAATACCCTTAGTTATTCCTAATAAACACTTAATTAGAAAGGCGCGGGATTTACATATGGAAATTTTGGTGGCTGGTGGCACGGGATTTATAGGAAGTCAATTAGTTAAGGGTATCCGCTAATTAACCCACACCTACAAAAACAAAAGAACTTAGTTCATATTTTATCCTTCAATAAAAGGAGGCATTATGAACGAGCAAAATCAATCAAGTATAAATAA
>CAYTKY010000083.1:0-8245 GCA_964438435.1 uncultured Coxiellaceae bacterium
GGCATTCGCACTTACGGCGCAATTGCATTAGGTGCGTGCGCTTTTGGCATCCTAGGATTATCGATCGGCAATGCTGATCCCTCTCGCGTTGCCGCACAAGTTGTCACTGGTATCGGCTTTTTAGGTGGCGGTATTATTTTTCGGCAAGGCGATTATGTCTCAGGCCTCACAACCGCCGCAACCTTATGGGCAACAGCCGCTGTCGGGTTAGCTGTTTCTTTTGGATTTTATTTAATTGCTTTACTCACCGCGTTGCTGATCTTTTTATTACTTTATTTGCCACGATTAGCTTGGTGGAAAAAGATTTCTGCTAAATAACAACGATCAGAAGCCCTTTCCTTCATACGATAAAAATGAAAAAGTTATCGGCTTCTTCCGGACCTTTTACAATCGGGTAACCTTGTTACAAAAATATTTTAATTTATTTTTGTAACGTGTGATAGAATTAAATTATGTCGCAAGATTTCATTGTAAATTATACGGTCAATAATTGACATGGAGTCGCTTGCAGTAATGAAGCCTATTACACCTTCAAACGAAACTCAAAGAATTCAAATACTCAATGATCTTAATATTCTTGATACGCCTATCCAGGAATCCTTTGAGAGAATCACTCGCCTTGCAAAATCAATTTTTCAAGTTCCTATTGTTGCCTTTAGTTTGGTTGACTCCGAAAGGCAATGGTTTAAGTCAATCCAAGGCCTAAATGTTTCTGAAACAACTAGAGAAATTTCATTTTGTGGGCATACGATCAACCAGGATGATATTCTCATCGTTAATGATGCAGCCAATGATCAACGATTTTTTGATAACCCTTTAGTGATAAACGATCCCAAAATAAGGTTTTATGCCGGATGCCCTGTGCGAACACTTGATAAATTTAAAATCGGGACTTTATGTCTAATAGATGTGAAACCGAGAATACTGACTAATGAACAAATAGAGTCCTTAAAAGATATGGCCAGACTGATTGAAGCTGAAGTAAGTGCAAATAAAATTTATTTTGAAAAGTTAAAGTTAATAGAGGAACTTAACCAAATAAAAAAATCTGCTTTAGTTGATAGTTTAACTAGATTATTGAATAGAAGAGGCATTGAAAATATCTTAAAAGAAAAAATTAAAAATTCTTCGGATAAAAAAAATCATTTTGGCATTGCGTTAGTGGATATTGATAATTTCAAAAATATTAATGACTTCTATGGCCACTGCACGGGCGATGAAGTCTTACGGGAACTTGCAAAAAGATTATTAATTGGATATAGAGATACCGATACAATTGGTAGGTGGGGCGGTGAAGAATTCCTTATTATACTTGATAGTAACAGTGTAAATGAGTTATTTCATGCTGCTAATCGTGCTAGAAAATTAATTGCAAGTAGTCCTGTTATTTATCAGGAAAATAGAATAGATGTAACCGTTACCACAGGGATATCTTGGTTTGACTGGAAAAATCCTATTGGCTTAATTGAATTAATATCCAGCGCGGATAATAGATTATATCAAGGTAAACGTAGGGGCAAAAACATTGTGATAGCAGAGATGAATGAAAATGAATCATTTTGTGCTAGCGAAGGTGAAGCTAGTTCTGACACATGATTGTCAGCTATGTTAAAAATGAATTGGCAATCTAGTGATACAAAATCGATAAAAAAATACTGATTGGGTATAAGCAATTCATCTGCGATGCTTGTAATAAATAATTAAATGAATTTAATCGATTGGTTGCCGTTTCATAAAAGATTAATAAGCGTAATGAAATGAGTTTTAATATGTTTTTTTGATCTGTCATTGCGAATATGTTTCTTCAAGTCATAGCTTTGGGAGCGAAAACAATTTGATAAATTTAAAATTTTTTATCCATGAGTTGAATTTTACTACGACTTTAAAAAAAGTGTTTGTTTTTGGTTGCGGTATTGGTATTTATTCGCTGATACCTTTGCTAGATCATATCTATTTTAATCAATCCTTAAATGGAAATTTAGTTAATTTAGAAGCAGTATTTGGTATTGTTATTGGGTTGGTTTTGATATTTCGCGCCAATCGAGCTTATGAACGTTGGTGGGAGGCACGTTCTCTGTGGGGAAATCTTATTAGCGTATCGAGAAATTTAGCAATTAAAATTAAATCCATTTTAAATTTAGATGCTTCACAATTAAAAGATACATCTACTTTTATTATTACATTTGCTAACGCATTAAAAAAACAACTTCACAATAAAGATCCAAATGTAAAAATAGAAACGTTTTCACCTGAAAGGAATAATCCTGGATATACTGGAATTCAGTTAGTTAATCATTTTTATATGATTATGAAGGATTGGAGAAAACAAGATTTATTAACAATCCAAGAATTCTGGCTAATAGATCAAGAATTAAGAACTTTTATGCTCATTGTTGGTGGTTGTGAGAAAATAAAAAATACTCTGATGCCAGTTTCTTTTCGTGTTTTTTCTCGACAAATAATTTTTATATTTATTTTGTTATTACCTTGGGTTTTTGTAAGCTCGTTGAGTTATTTTATTATTATATTTTCACTTCTTTCCTCTTATATCATCCTTGGCCTAGAGGAAATTGCGTATAGTCTAGAACAACCGTTCGGTGATACAGAAGACCATTTAAACATGGAAAAAATGGTAAAAATAATTGAAAAATCAACGATGGAAATACTTAATTCTGAATTGTTGGAAAAATAAATTATTTTAAAATATTTCTGCTCTGATTCATAAATCAAACACCGTGCCAAGGTTCCGCGGTTAACTACCGCTTTGTTATACGGCGACCAATTTACGGCGGATACGGTATCTTTTTTCTTGGACATTATCACAATCCCTGATTGTTACATGTATGAGAACCAAGGAGCTTAAAGGTTTTACACCGCTTTCAAGCAGCTACCGTATCCGTCGTTGATTGATTTTTGCAACAACGCCTTTATTTTCTGTCTACTTCTTTCACTAATGTTTGCAATTCACCTGCTTCATACATTTCAGCCATGATATCGCTACCGCCAATAAATTCGCCGTTCACATATAATTGCGGAATAGTCGGCCAGTTAGAAAAAACTTTGATGCCTTGGCGAATTTCTTCATCTTGCAAAACATCAATTGTCGTAAATTGAGCACCACAAGATTTCAATAAATTGACAGCTCGCGCAGAAAAACCACACATCGGTAACTCGGCATTTCCTTTCATGTAAAGAAGGATTGGATGACCCGCTATTTGTTCTCTAATTTTTTCTTGGATATTCATGTTTATGTCTCTTTTCGGTTCTACCACAACTTGACACGCAGCTTGCTAAAATAATCGTCCCAAAATACTAGGCGGAGTCTAATCTGTCATCGACTTTAAAGGCAAGCATTTCATGAAAGATGTCATTTTATTAGTAATTCGCTGGTATCTTTCTTATTCGCTAAGCTAGGGTCTGTCGTTAATGATGTCGCCCCACAAAAACGGATGTTTGAATAAGTACCTTTTTGGGTTCTATCGTTTCTACGTTCATAACAACCCCAGCTGTAATTTCGCTTCATCACTCATACGATCTCGATCCCACGGTGGATCAAATACCAATGCAACTTTCACTTCCGTGACCCCGTGAATTTCTCGCAGTTTTTCTTCGACTTCACCCACCAACACCGGGCCCATTCCGCAACCAGGTGCCGTCAACGTCATCACCACATCAATGTGATACTCATTTTTTCCAAGTGGCATCACATGATTTTCATATACCAAACCAAGATCCACAATATTGACGGGAATTTCTGGATCAAAACAAGTTTTCAGTTGTATCCATGCTTTTTCTTCAACGGATCCTTCTATCTCATTAATATCTTCTTGCTCTAAAATCACCAGACCTAATGCGTCACCTTCTTTCCCTGGCAAACGCACTAAATTGCCATTCACATGTAAGGTATAAGAATTGCCTAATGCTTGTGTCACGAACACAAGCGTGCCCGCCTGAAGTTTGACTTTGACACCCGAAGGAATCAGCGTTACTTCAACGTCACGTTTTACTTCAATGGATGTTTGATGCAAAGTAGATGCCTCATTTTATTTCTTCTGATTTCACATGAAAACTTTCGCCACAACCACAACGATTCGATTCATTAGGGTTGTTAAACACTAACCGTTTTTGTTTTAATCCCGCTTTAATTTCTTCAACATAATCGACCGTCAATCCTTGCAAAAGATGCAACCAACTGGTATCAACATAAATTTTTAACTCATCTTCTGTTTGAATAAGCGTATCTGTTACATGAACATCCTGAATGATTGATGGAGAATAAGCGTAACCCGAACAACCTGTTTTTTTCACCGACAAGCGAAATCCAACGCCATGATCTTTTTCAATCACCTTTTTAATATAATTTCGTGCCGCTTCTGAAAAATGTATATTGATCGTCATATAAGTCGCCTATTCTGTGCTAACAGGATGGGGATCATGTAATAACAACGCATGCAACGTATGCCATGAAAGTGTGGCGCATTTCACGCGCATCGGAAATTCCGCCACACCTGCAAATACCGTTAACTTACCGATGTCTATTTCAGGTTCTTTTTTTTCGGTCACCAAAAGATGAAATTGTTCGAATATTTTTTTAGCTTCCTCTATCGTTTTTCCTTTCACCATTTCTGTCATGAGCGATGCCGATGCCATTGATATCGCGCAACCACTTCCTTCAAAATGGATATCCTCAATCACATTGTTTTTTTCGCTGACATATAAAATTAATCGATCACCACACAATGGATTGTGTCCCACTTGCGTATAATTCGCTTGTGAAAGTTTGCCAAAATTACGTGGCTCTTTCGCATGATCGACAATCATTTCTTGATACAAATCACGTAACGACATCAGATAAAAAACCTCTTCGATAACTCGAGCGCCTGACACAATGCATCAATGTCTTGCTCATGATTATATAAACCAAATGAAGCTCTCGCCGTTGCGGACACTCCCATGCGTTGCATCAGCGGCATCGCACAATGATGGCCGGCACGCACAGCGATGCCTTCGTGATCCAATATTGTCCCAATGTCATGCGGATGAATATCATCCATCACAAATGAAATCACACCCACTTTAGGTTTTGCGGTACCAATAATTTTCAATCCATCGATCGATAGTAATTTTTTTTCTGCATAGGATAATAACCGTTGCTCGTGCTCAAAAATAGAATTCATCCCAATTGCTTGTAAATAATCAATCGCTGCCCCCAATCCAATCACGCTAGCAATATCCGGTGTACCTGCCTCGAATCGATGCGGTAATTTGGCAAACGTTGTTTTTGCAAAGGAAACCATTTCGATCATTTCACCACCGGTTTGATAGGGGGGAATCACATCTAACCATTTTTTTTTGCCGTATAATACGCCCGCACCGGTCGGACCATAACATTTATGCCCAGAAAAAACGTAAAAATCAGCATCCAACGCTTGTACATCAACCAGCATATGCGGCACCGCTTGCGCTCCATCGATGAGAACAGGCACGGCATGCGCACGCGCGATGGCAATCATTTCGTTGACAGGATTAATGTTCCCTAATGCATTAGAAACATGGCTCAATGCCACCATTTTAGTACGTTCAGAAAACAAATTTTTATAAGCATCGATGTTGAGTGACCCATTTTCATTCACAGGAACAACTTGCAACTTGATACCCTGTTGCTCTTGTAATTGATACCAAGGCACGATATTTGAATGGTGCTCAAGTTCGCTTAAAATAATTTCATCACCGCGTTGCCACTTTGCATGTTGATACATGCATTGCGCGACCAAATTAATCCCTTCTGTTGCACCACGCACAAAAATAATTTCTTCTGCGTATTTTGCATGAATAAATTGTTGAACGGTCTGACGTGCCTTTTCATACAACGCCGTTGCTCTTTCACTTAACTCATAAATACCACGATGAATATTTGCATAATCGTATGAATAAAATTGCGTGATCGCATCAATCACCTTTTGCGGTTTTTGCGCAGAAGCAGCGCTATCTAAATACACCAAAGGCTTTCCTCGATTCGTCTGTGAAAAAATCGGAAAATCTTTTCGTAAAATAGCAAAATCAATATCAGAAGCTGTCATTCTTTTCATCACCGTACCATTTCTTGAAATCGTTTCTGCATTGCCGGTTGCTTGACACGCTGCACGATATCTTCTGCAAAACCTCGCAACAACATTGCTAACGCTTCTTCATATGACATACCGCGTGAACGCAAATAAAATAATGCTTCACGATCACATTGCCCCATCGTCGCTCCATGTTGACAACGGACATCGTCAGCATAAATTTCTAATTCCGGTTTCGCATTCATTTCCGCCTGCGGTGACAATAACAAATTGTGGTTGGCTTGATGGGCCACTATTTTTTTCTGATCTTTTTCCACATAAAGACGCCCATTAAAAACACCGCGCGATTTTTTATCTAATGTTCCCTTATAAAGCATCTCACTCGTCGTACGATCCGCTGCATGTGAAATATCGACATGATGATCAATATATTGATCGTCATGATGCAATTGATAAAACCCATTCGCACTACACGTTGCACCCGCTGCTTGTAATCGGATAACCAAATCATCGCGAGCAAATAAACTTCCGCGAGAAAAATGAGTGCAATTCATTTCGCTATCCGCTTGTTGTTCTATAAAGGTAGTTGCAAGATGAATCGCTAATTCACTTTCATCTTGAATTTTATAATAGTCACATCGTGCATTTTCGTGCACAACCATCGTCGTGACATTATTCATCATATAATTTTTTATCGACGAAGATGAAATATATTCTTCTGTTAATATCAACTGACTATTTTTCCCTAAAATAATCATGTGATGAGGATGCGCGATAAATGCTTGATCGCCTGTCGCAATAAATAAAAGATGCAGCGGATGCGCTAATCGTTGATGATCTGGTAAATAAAGAAATAAGCCGTCAACAAATTGAGCGGCATTCAAATTAGCAAAAGGATAGCGACGTGCATCAATTTCTCTTTGCAAATAATTCATTGCCCGCGACGGTTGTTCTTTTAATGCTGTTTGAAGAGAACAGGCGATCAGGTTGGTTGGCAATCGATTTATGTCAGATAGCGAAGATGAAAAACGGCCATTCACAAAAACTAAAAAAAGACTTCCCTGATGCTTTTCACGTGCGGATGACAACACGTCTGCCGCTTCGTTTTCATTTGAAGAATCTTGTGTGGAAAATAATTGTGTTGATAAAAAAGAAAGATCGGCATACTTCCAATATTCCTGTTTGCGAGTAGGTAATCCTTCTTGTAAAAAAGCATCTTCACACTTTTTTCGCTGCTTTAAAAGTTCGTCAGGAAAAAAATTGCCTTGATCATTTTCATTTTTAAATTGTAACCACGCAGGTAATCTCTCGATATTCATGATGCAAGATCACCGCCTAGCCATCCATAGCCTTTCGCTTCTAATTCGTGTGCCAGTGATTCATGGCCTGATTTTAAAATCTTTCCGCGCGCCATGACATGCACGACATCCGGGCGAATATACTCTAACAAACGCTGATAATGTGTGATAACCAACATGCTGCGTGATTCGCTGCGTAAACTGGTGACACAACGCCCCACCGTTTGCAACGCATCAATATCTAACCCGGAATCTGTTTCATCTAAAATAATAAAACGAGGCTCAAGCATTAACATTTGCAACACTTCATTACGCTTTTTTTCACCGCCAGAAAACCCTTCGTTCACTGCGCGATGCAAAAATGTTTCACTCAATCCCACTTCTTTCATTTTTATTTTCACGAGTGATAAAAAATCCGCTGCATCAAGCGGCGACAACCCTTTCTGTTTGCGCAAACTATTTAATGCCGTGCGCAAAAAATACATATTATTCACGCCCGCAATTTCTGTGGGATATTGAAATGCTAAAAACAAACCGCGTGCTGCACGCTCTTCTGGCGACAATGACAAAATATCTTCGCCATCAAGTGTCACCGAACCATCACTGACTTGATAATCCTCTCGTCCTGCTAAAATATTTGCAAGCGTACTTTTACCCGAACCATTTGGCCCCATGATGGCATGAACTTCGCCGGGTTTGATCGATAAATTCACGCCACGCAAAATCGATTTAATTTGCTGCTTCTCATCTTGAATGGACGCTTGTAAATTTTTTATCTCTAACATAATGCATACCTACTTTTTTCTTCCTGCTTTTTGCGGCGGGTGGGTTTATTCTTTTTTTGAAATGGCTCGTCGGGCTCCGCCCTCCTGCGCTTTACTT
>CAYTKY010000084.1:0-8048 GCA_964438435.1 uncultured Coxiellaceae bacterium
GATAAGCGTGACTCAGTGTAACGCATCGCAGCGAATGATTTCGGATCATCTGGCGAGCCGAAGTTACCTTGACCTTCAATTAAGGGATGGCGATAAGAGAAAGGCTGCGCCATTAACACTAACGCTTCATAACAAGCCATATCACCATGCGGGTGAAATTTACCGAGTACGTCACCGACGGTTCGTGCTGATTTTTTAAACTTGGATACTGATTTCAAGCCGAGTTCTGACATCGCATAAATGATGCGACGTTGCACGGGTTTCAAGCCATCGCCAATGTTTGGTAATGCGCGGTCTAAAATGACATACATCGAATAATCGAGATACGCTTTTTCAGCGTATTCTTTAACAGGAATATGTTCAATGGTATTAGCTGTGGGCATGTTGCTCTCTTTAAAAAAAATTAACTAATTTCTGCCAAATTGCCTTTTTGTTCTAACCATGCTTTACGATCTTGAGAACGTTTTTTTGCCAAAAGCATATCAAGTATTTCATCTGTTTTATCATTTGTTTTAATAGTCAGTTGCATTAAGCGGCGAGTATCCGGATCCATGGTGGTTTCGCGCAATTGCATCGGGTTCATTTCACCCAATCCTTTAAAACGAATGACGTTGAATTTTGCTTTTTTGTCTTTGTGTTCGGCATGAAGACGATCAATGACCCCTTCTTTTTCAGCTTCATCTAATGCGTAATAAACTTCTTTGCCATGATCAATACGAAAAAGGGGCGGCATGGCAATACAGACATGCCCCGCTTCAACTAAAGGGCGAAAGTGTTTGACGAATAAAGCACATAATAAAGTTGCAATATGATTACCGTCTGAATCAGCATCTGCCAAAATACAAATTTTGCCATAGCGTAATCCTTGCATGTCTTGCGAGCCGGGGTCGACGCCAATCGCAACAGAAATATCGTGAATTTCTTGTGATGAGAGTACTTCACTGGAATCGACTTCCCACGTATTTAGAATTTTTCCGCGTAATGGCATGATGGCTTGATATTCACGATTGCGTGCTTGTTTTGCGGAGCCGCCTGCCGAATCACCTTCCACTAAAAATAATTCAGTATGTTTAAGGTCTTGAGAGGAGCAATCGACTAATTTGCCAGGTAAGGCAGGGCCCGCTGTTACCTTTTTACGTGCAACGGTTTGCGCTGCTTTCAAGCGTTTTTGTGCATGGGTGATCGCTAGATTTGCTAACGCTTCGCCTAATGCAACATGTTGATTGAGCCATAAACTAAAAGCATCCTTCACGACACCCGAGACAAAGGTGGCGCATTCACGCGAAGATAAGCGTTCTTTAGTTTGCCCTGCAAACTGAGGGTCATGTAATTTCACAGAAATGATGTAAGCACATTGTTCCCATACATCATCCGCGGTGAGTTTGATTCCACGGGGCAATAAATTGCGAAATTCACAAAATTCGCGCAAAGCATCTGATAAACCGACACGAAATCCGGAAACATGCGTGCCACCCAAGGCGGTTGGAATTAAATTCACATAACTTTCCGTGATGACCGTATCCCCTTCTGGTAACCATAAAACCGCCCAATCAACAGCTTCACGGTCGCTGGCAAATGAGCCTAGGAAAGGTTCTTCGGGAATGCGTACGGATGAACCGATGGCTTCTTCTAAATAATGACTGAGGCCATTTTCATAATACCATTCTTCTTTTTCGCGAGTATTTTCGTCTGTAAAAGTGACATGCAATCCCGGGCATAACACGGCTTTTGCACGTAACGTATGTTTTAATTTATTGACTGCAAAACGAACAGAGTCAAAATATTTTTCTTCGGGCCAGAAACGAACGGTGGTTCCTGTTTCGCTTTTATCGAGTTTGCCAATGTTTTTTAGCGGAGATGTTTTATCTCCGTGTGCGAAATGCATATTGTAAATCGCACCATTGCGTTTAATGACAACTTCTAATTTTTTTGATAACGCATTGACGACAGAAACGCCTACGCCATGTAATCCGCCAGAAAAACGATATTGATGATTGGAAAATTTTGCGCCACTGTGCAGTCGCGTTAAAATTAATTCAACACCGGATACTTTTTCTTCCGGGTGAATATCAACGGGCATGCCTCGGCCATCATCACTGACTGACAGCGAGCCATCTTTGTGCAGCGTGACATCAATGCGTTTTGCTAAGCCTTCCAAGGCTTCATCGACACTATTATCGATGACTTCATGGGCCAAATGATTTGGATTGGTTGTGTCGGTATACATGCCGGGACGACGGCGAACCGGTTCTAATCCGCTTAATACTTCAATGGCTTCTGACGTATAAGCTGATTTTATTTTTGGGGTTTGGTTTTTGCTTGCCATAATTGTCTTAACCGCTCACGATTTAATTGTAACCATTGTAAAGAAATAATTGCTGGTGTTGTTTTAATTTTTCCTGCCTGCAACATGGTAAAGGCTTCATCGGAAGAAAGACTAAACGCACGAATGTCTTCATGTTCATCTTCCAAGCCATAAATGCCATCTGAATGGCTCGCATCAATTTGTCCGCAAAAAAGATGAAGATATTCGTTCGAGCCGCCTGGGCTGACAAAAAATTCACAAATCGGATGGAGGGCAAGGATATCGCAATTAGCTTCTTCTTTTGCCTCACGGACAGCGACACGATCGGGTTTTTCATCAGTATAAACGCCGGCAACCACTTCAATTAACCACGGACTTTGTGGATTTGCAAGAGCGCCGGGGCGAAATTGCTCGATCAAAACAACACGATCTAAATGTGGATCATAGGGCAAGACGCCGACGGCTGATTTGCGTTCCATCACTTCACGTGAAATGATTTCGCTCCAGCCGCCATTAAATAACCGAAAGCGTAAATGATAACGCGCCATCCGAAAAATACCTTGGTAAAGCACTTCGCGTTGCATGATTTCGTAATCATTTTGAGTAAAGGAAATAGGATTTTTTTCGGTCATTATTTTTTTTTCAACAAAGTTTCTAATGTTTTAACGTGTGCTTCTAATTCTTCCAGTTTTTTACGTGTTCGAATTAATACTTTCGTTTGTGTATCAAATTCTTCTCGTGTCACTAAATCAAATTTAGAAAAAGTTTTTGTCAAAATACTTTGACAATTTTTTTCAAAATCTTTTTTCAATGTGCCAAGATGAGAGGGCAGTGCATCAGTCAGTTGGTCAGCAAGATTTTTTAGAAAGTCAGGTTTGATCATAATGGGCCTCAACTAACATCAATAGTGACTAGGTATTGTATCGTATTTAAAAAAAATTGCCTATGCTTCTACTTTTTCTAATTCATCACGCATAAACTCAGGCAAAGCGAGAGCTGCTTTGTGCGTGTCAAAATTGTAATAACGTGTTTGAAAAGATTTATTAAAAATATCTTTTTCTCTGATGCGCTGAAAAATAAATTGTTTTCTCGCCATGATAATCATTCGATAGCCGAGCGGATAGCTGGGTTGCGGAAAATTAAGAATCCGAGCATTTTGAAATCCCACTTGTTTGATATGTTGAAAAAATATTTTTAATAAATGGGGTTGCATGAGTGTCGATTGGCATGGTTTTACTAAAATGCCATCGTGATGCAGGACCCGATAATAGGGGATTAAAAAATCTTCTGTTTGTTGGTCGTCAATGATGATATCAAATGTTTCTTCCTCATGCTGCGCTAACCAGGGTGCAACTTGTGTTACGTGATATGAAACGCGGGGATCTTCTTTTGTTTTAAGAAATGAAGAAAAATAAGTCGACATAATTTCTTCTAAACAATGATTTTCAATGACACAATATACTTTTTCTACTTTCGTATGTTTTAGTATTTCTTCAAGAATGCCAATACCATTTCCAATGAGCGCAATGGTTTGCGGAGCAGGATGTGTAAATAAGGCGGGATGGGCCATCATTTCATGATAAAAAAAGCTATCTGATTCAGAAAAAATAATGTGGTTATTCATGGTTAACATCATGCCAAAGGGTGACGTTTGATAGACAGTTAATTGCCCATCCGATGTTGTTTTTTCATAGAGTTTTTGCTGAATATCGATCGAAAAATTCTTTTGTAATGGCTCTGGCATGTGGTCATCCTAAAAGTTATTCTGTTCACTCTTGAATAATGGTGTGGTCAAAATGAAAACGCAAGTGATACGCATTGCAACGCGCGAAAGTCCATTGGCTTTGCAGCAAGCAGAATCAATTAAAAAATTATTGATGCAACATCACCCTTTTCTTGTTGTTGAATTAATTGGCATGACGACGGAGGCGGATCGTCGTTTGGATATTTCATTAATTGATATCGGCGGAAAAGGATGGTTTGTCAAAGAGTTAGAGGAAGCTTTATTCGATGGGCGTGCCGATATCGCTGTCCATTCGATGAAAGATGTGCCCATGCAATTGCCGCCTGGATTAATCTTACCGGTGATGGGTGAGCGCGAAGATCCACGCGATGCTTTCGTTTCGAATCAATATGAATCGCTGGCGCAATTACCGATCGGTGCCAGGGTAGGAACGTCGAGTTTGCGTCGCCAAACACAAGTGCGGGCATTGCGCCCCGATTTAAATTTGCTGCCTCTGCGCGGCAATATTCAAACGCGGCTTGCTAAATTAGACAAAGGGGAATTTGATGCGATTATTCTGGCGTGCGCAGGATTAAAGCGGATGAATTTAACCCATCGTATTCGTTCTTTCTTATCGGTAGATGGATCTTTGCCTGCGGCAGGTCAAGGGGCCTTAGGAATTGAATGTCGCGAAAAAGATGAACAGATACAGACATGGATTCAACCATTGAACGATCGAGTGACAAGTGATTGCGTGACGGCTGAACGCGCATTGTGTCGTCGTTTGGGCGGTGGATGCAAAGTGCCTGTTGCTGCTTATGCGGAAATTCATGGTGAAGCACTCGTGCTGAAAGGATTGGTCGCGAATCGAGACGGTTCTCGTATTTTGCGAGCACATGCGCAAGGTCATCCGGATGAAGCAGATCATATTGGGAAAAGAGTTGCCGAAGATTTATTACAGCAAGGTGCCGAAATGATCTTGCGGGAGTTTTTGTGAAAGAGTTAGCGGTACTGGTGACACGTCCAGGATCAAATGGCCTTGCTTTGTGTCAATGTATTGAAGCATTCGAGGGTAAGGCGTGGCATTTTCCTACCATTGCATTTGCACCACCGTTAGATCTGCCCGCTTTTTATCGAGCGATTGCACAATTAGATGAACAAGCTTATTGGATTTTTAATAGCCCTCAATCCGTCGAGGCCAGTATCAAAATCATTCAACACAAATGGCCTCAATTACCCTCGTCTGTTAAATTAGCAGCGATGGGGGCGGGTACGCAGCGCGTATTAAAAGCAGCGGGGTACCAAGACATTATTTGTCCTGTGTCCGATTGGCACAGTGAAGGCTTATTAGCCTTGCCTGAATTTCAATCTATTAAACACAAAAAAATAGCGATTGTTCGTGGTGAAGGTGGGCGCGAATATTTAGAAAAGATATTCACAGAACGTGAAGCGCAAGTTTTATCTATCATCGCTTATCGGCGTGTATTGCCATTGATCGATGTGACTCCTTACGAGCAATTATTGCGGGCAGGTGCCATCAATCGCGTCGTTTGTACTTCATTTGAAGGTATCCAACAGTTATTGATTTTATTGGGAGCGTCTCTTGATTCTCTCATTAAACGTATTCCCTTAATCGTCAGTAGTGAGCGGGTAAAAACGCTTGCACAAGATTTAGGTTTTCAGACAATATGGGTAGCGCGTAATGCAAGTCATCAAGCCATTTTAGATGTTTTACACGGGGATCAACATGACAGATCAATCATTACCAGAGGAAAAACCCTCTAACGAACACCGTTTTCGTTGGGCGAATATCGGCATTTTTTTTTCGACACTGGCGACCATTATTTTTATTTGCGCATTTGCTTATGGTTATTTTCAATTATCAAAAGTGAATATAGCATTAGCCGATCAGCTCACGTTATTACAAAATAAATTGATAACCAATGACAATCAAATTGCGTCACTGCAACAATCGACACAAACATTGCAAGCATCTTTACAAAAATCAGCAGAACTTTCCGCAGAACAAGAAAAATTAGTTTCGGAATGGCGCGCGGCGCAAAAAGGGGATTTAGAAAAATGGCAAGTGGCAGAAGCGCAATATTTGGTAAATTTAGCGAATGATCATTTGCAATTCACGCATCATTTAGCAATGACAACCATCTTACTACAACGCGCCGATCAAATTTTACAAGCCCTGCAAGATCCGCGCTTGCTTCCGATTCGTCAATCATTAGCAGCGGATTTAACCAGATTGCAATCAGCGCCTGTTGTGAATGTTACTTCACTTTATGTGCAATTGAGTGGATTGAATCATGAGTTGGATCAATTGCCATTGCCTTCGCATCCATTGAAAGCAGAAGAAAAGCCGGTCGCAGAGCCTGTGATGTCGCAAACGTTACCTTGGTGGAAAGCAGGATGGGCTTATTCATGGCAGGCATTGAGTAAAATCATTGTTATTCGTAAAACGGAAACCAATGCATTGCCATTAGTGATGCCAGATGAAAAATTATTTTTATTTCAAAACTTGCATGCGCAAATGGAAAATGCGATGTGGGCAGTGTTGCATCGTAATTCGGGTGTGTATCAGGCTAGTTTGTTGCGTATGCAAGCATGGATTCAGCAATATTTTGATCAAGAATCTGATGTTACGAAATCGATGTTACAAAATATGAGCGAGTTACAAAAAATAAATCTTCAACCACCGGCAGCCAATTTGTCAGCAACGTTGCAGCTATTTGATCAGTATTTTAAAGCCCCGTCTTAGGACTAGGAGACGATCATGCGCGGTTTAATTGTTTTTTTATTGTTTTTGATTTTTTCTGTGTGGCTTGGGTTAGAAGCGGTGCGACATCCAGGCTATCTTTTGTTGGTGTATCACCATTGGATGATACAAATGCCGCTTTGGTTTGTGTTTGTGTCGTTGATTGCGGTATTTATTTTATTTTACATAGTAATTGATAGCATCGATCGCTTCCAATTTTTTTGGTATCGCATTAAGAGTTGGTTTCATCGACGCCAAGAGCGTCAAAGTTATAGCAAAACACAGATGGGATTGGCTTTTTTAATTGAAGGTCGTTGGAAAAAAGCAGAGAAATTTTTGTTAGCAGGTGCTAGTCAATCATTCGAACCTTTAATGAATTATTTGGCAGCGGCGAAGGCAGCGCATGAACAAAATGCAGATGATCGAGCCGATAGTTATATTCAAAAAGCGTATCGTGTTGCGCCGCGAGCTAATTTAGCAATTGGGTTAACACAAGCAGCGTTGCAATTAAAACAACATCAGTACGAGCAAGCCATTGCGACGTTGACGCATTTGCAGCAATCGTATCCGCGTCATCCGCGTGTTTTAAAATTATTAGAAAAAGCCTATGTGCATTTAAGTGATTGGCAGCAATTACAAGCATTGTTGCCTGCATTGCGTAAATCAAAAGTATTAACGAGTGAACAAAGTCAGCAATTTGAAAAAAATATTTATTGCGAAATATTGCGTGCGTCAGCGAATAAAAGCTTGAGTGATTTACGACAAGTGTGGGACCACGTTCCGCGTTATATGCGAAAAAATCCAGATGTTATTTATGAATACGTTAAACAATTGTCGCCGCATGTGGCAATTACGGGATCTGACACATCGAAAGAAATTGAAGATTTAGTTCGTCAAGTGTTGAAACACACTTGGTATCCTTCATTAGTGAAAATATATGGAACATTGCCATTTAATCAATTAAATCGCCAATTAGTGATCGTAGGGGCGTGGTTGAAGACATATGGTCAGCAGCCCGAGTTATTGCTGGTTTTGGGGAAATTATGTGCTAAAGTGCAGCTTTGGGGCAAAGCCAAGGATTATTTCGAAAAATGTTTGGCAATGGGGCCCAATAGTGACGCTTCTCTTCAGTATGGAAAACTCCTCGAACAATTAGGTGAAACAGATCAAGCTATGCAAGTTTATCGCAAAGGTTTGGCGAATGTTGAGTAGCGGAGGTTATTAAATGGCCATATTAGAAATACTGAAATATCCTG
>CAYTKY010000085.1:0-7925 GCA_964438435.1 uncultured Coxiellaceae bacterium
TCGGGCGCGTCAAGCCCTGTATCTCAAAGTGAATCAGAAAAGAAATCACCACAATTTAATCGGCAACGTTATGTGGCAGGTGCACCCCCCTTGCCTACGAAAAAGGATGGAGGTGAAGCGCTACCGTTAGAAAAAAGAGTGGAAATTGAGTTGAAAGATGCTATTAAAAATCGTGTTGAGAAAATAAAACAAGAAAAATCTGATAAAAAAGCTCAATCTAATTATGATGTAATTATGAATAAAGTTGAGGAGTTTGAAAAAAAGTATAAAGATCCAAATTCAAATCCTGATAAGAATCAAAAGGCCGAAGATCAACGGGAGATTCGAAGACTGTGTCATAAGTCTTTTAATGAAAAAAAAATTACTCAGGAACAAGAAACAAAAATTATATTAAGATTTGAGGAAATTCTAAAGAAGCTCAGGCCCGAATCTCCCGTTGCCGTTGCCGGGCCTAAGTCTTTTCCTTTGGTAAAAGGTTTGTCAATGTTTAGTAACTCCGAAAGGAAACCTGAAGAAACCGTACCCAAACAGCAGAACAAGGAGCCGGAAATTCCAAAAAATACTAGATAGTGGTTCAACCTTATTTCGTAATATATTAAGACAACATCGATGCTGGAGTTTTTCTACCTGACGCCCCAGCAACACCCAGGCCCAAACGTGTTAGGAACTAAAAGAATTGTCGTAACGAAGTCAGGCAGTCGTTCATTCAACATCATCATATGACAAATCCCCCCAACCTAGCTACAATCGGATTTTAATCGCAAGGAGTTCGTTCATGAAAAAAATAGTTGTATTTTTGTTATCTTTTTTGTGTCTGACTAATCTCTACGCAAGTGATATTAATAGGATGGTTTTTTTTGGTGATAGTCTCAGTGATAACGGCAATCTATATCAAATATTATTGAAATTCCTGCCTAAATCGCCACCTTATTTTGAAGGACGCTTTTCAAACGGCTACACATGGGCTGAACGTGTGGGGAAATATTATCAAGATAAAAAATCAATGGATTATTTGATTTATGCTTACGGTGGTGCAACAGCTATATTCCATTTACCAACAACCAAATCAATTTCGCCTACTACGTTAAGCATCGAGGTTGATCATTATTTGTTGAATGCGTTATTTCAAGATAAAAGCAAAGCATTGTATGCAATTTGGATTGGTGGGAATGATTATATTTTTAATCCCGATGTTGATCCTGAAACGGAAACAGATAAAGTCGTTGCGGCAATTGTTTCTGCGACGAAACAATTAGCAAGTTATGGCGCACGAAATTTTCTCTTTTTAAATTTACCAGATTTCTCCAATATTCCGTTTGCAAAACAAAATGCATCCAATGGATCACTCGAAAAATTACAGCATCTCGCTCAATTGCATAATCAAAAATTACAATCAGCGATTGCTGAATTGAAAAAAGTGTATCCGGATATGAAAATTGATTACATCGATGTGTATCATATCTTAAATGATGTGATTGATGATCCGAATAAATATAATGAAAAGTATCACACTCACCTGACTAATACGACGCAAGCTTGTTGGGTAGGCGGTTACTTGATGAAGACAGCGGCTTCTGCTCAGGCAATGGAAACCAGTATTAAACAAGCCTTAATCGCGAATAATCAAATTCATCAGCAGGCTGATTTACAGGCAATGAGTCATTTGATTACGCAATCACCTGAATTATCGTATGTTTATCAGATGAGTCAGGCTTATGCGGCAGGCGCTGTGCCTTGTGCTAATGCAGATGACTATGTGTTTTGGGATTTTATTCATCCGACACAAACCGTTCATCAACTATTGTCAGACATGGTCATTGCGTCATTAGAAAGCAGCGATATTCATTTAAACTAAATAAATAAAAAGGCTCCATCATGATTGAAATTACTTCAATGCGAAATTACTTAAAAGAATTGCAAACGCGGTTAGAAAGCATTTGGGGGTATCTTTGAAGTTGATCAAAAGAAACAACGCTTACTTGAGATCAAGCAAGTATTAGAAGATCCCGATAGCTGGAAACAAACCGAAAAAACGCAAAGCTTAGGTAAAGAACGCGCGCAAATTGAAGATACGGTTCACATGATGGAGAACCTCAAGCAACATTTATTGGATACGCAGGAATTATATGAATTGGCTTTCGGTGAAAATGAAACCGACACACTGGAAGCGATTGCGCTGGATGCAGAAAAATTAACGAAAGAAATTGAAGCATTGGAATTTCGTCGCATGTTTTCGGGCGAGATGGATGCGAATGCGGCTTACATGGATATTCAATCGGGTTCAGGCGGAACGGAAGCGCAAGATTGGGCAGAAATGTTATTGCGCATGTATTTGCGTTGGGGCGAAAGACATGCCTTTCGTTCAGAATTAATTGAAGTATCACCCGGTGAAGTGGCTGGTATTAAAAGTGCAACCGTGAAATTTGAAGGGGCTTATGCGTACGGATGGTTGCGTACTGAAAGTGGTGTGCATCGATTGGTTCGTAAGTCACCCTTTGATTCAAATAATAAACGTCATACGTCATTTGCTTCGGTTTTTATTTCACCTGAGATTGATGACAATATTGCCATTGATATTAACCCCGCCGATTTGCGTGTCGATACGTATCGTGCCAGTGGCGCAGGCGGTCAGCATGTTAATCGCACAGATTCTGCTGTGCGCATTACGCATGTGCCAACCAATACGGTTGTGCAATGTCAATCAGATCGATCGCAACATAAAAATAGAGCGCAAGCAATGAAACAATTGCGTGCTAAACTTTATGAAGTTGAACAGCAAAAGCAACGTGCAAAAACACAAGCTTTAGAAGCCACGAAAAAAGAAATTACGTGGGGCAGTCAAATTCGTTCGTATGTGTTGGATATGTCGCGCATTAAAGATTTGCGAACGGGTGTGGAAGTGGGTAATACCCAAGCTGTTTTAGATGGGGATTTAGATAAATTTATTGAAGCCAGTTTATTAAGTGGATTGTAACCATGACAACCAAATCAGATATCAACCAGCCAGAAGTGACGATAGAGACACATGATTTAATCGAACAACGTCGTGCAAAATTAGCGGAGTGGCGTAAAGAAGGCCATGCCTATCCGGTGGGATTCCGTCGTGATGCGTTTGCTGCCGATTTATCGCAGCAATTCAGTGACAAAACCGAAGCCGAACTTCAAGCGCATCCCGTCAATGTGAAAATAGCCGGTCGCATTATGACGCGACGTTTAATGGGTAAAGCAAGTTTCACGCATATTCAAGATATGACAGGACGCATGCAACTTTATGTTCGTCAAGAAGATGTATCAGTCGATGTATATGAAGCATTTAAACAATGGGATTTGGGTGACATCATCGGTGCGGAAGGACATTTGTTTAAAACAAAAACCGGTGAATTGTCCGTGAAGGTTAATCAAATTTATCTGCTGACAAAATCAATTCGTCCTTTGCCCGATAAATTTCATGGATTAACGGATCAAGAAACACGATATCGTCAACGATATTTAGATTTAATTGCTAATGAAGAAACGCGACAAGTGTTTGTCACACGTACCCAAGTAACCGATACGATCCGACAATTTTTAAAAGACCGACATTTTCTTGAAGTCGAAACACCGATGATGCAAGTATTAGCAGGCGGTGCGGCAGCAAAACCATTTGTCACGCATCATCATGCATTGAATATGCCACTTTATTTGCGTATTGCGCCGGAATTATATTTGAAAAGATTAGTTGTCGGTGGTTTTGAGCGGGTGTTTGAGATTAATCGCAATTTTCGTAATGAAGGATTATCGACACAACATAATCCTGAATTTACGATGTTAGAATTTTATCAAGCGTATGCGGATTATCATGACTTGATGGATTTAACAGAAGAATTATTTCGTCAAATTGCCATGAATGTCATAGGCAAAACACGTTTTATTTATCAAGACATGGAATTAGATTTTGGCCAACCCTTTCAACGTTTAACAATGAAAGAAGCCATTTTAAAATTTAATCCCCATTTAACTGAAAAAGAAATCAGTACATTAAGCGCAGCAAAACAAGTTGCAAAAAAGTTAGAAATTCCAATTCAAGAAGGGTATGGCTTAGGGAAAATTCAAGTCGAAATTTTTGAAAAAACGGTGGAGCATCAATTAAAGCAACCGACTTTCATTACCGCTTATCCCGCAGAAACATCACCATTAGCACGACGTAACGATGACGATGCGTTTGTGACCGATCGTTTTGAATTATTTATGGCAGGACGAGAAATCGCGAATGGTTTTTCTGAATTGAATGATCCAGACGATCAAGCCGCACGTTTTAATCAGCAAATGGCTGAAAAAGCGGCTGGAAATGAAGAATCGATGCCTTATGATGCGGATTACATTACCGCATTAGAATATGGATTGCCACCGACAGCAGGTGAAGGAATCGGCATTGATCGATTGGTGATGTTATTCACCAATTCGCCATCAATACGTGATGTGATTTTATTTCCGCATATGCGGGTGAAAGAGTGATGCGATGTTTTTTCAGAGAGGCTTGTCACTGATCGAGGCGTTGATCACGCTGACGATCACAAGTCTGCTCGCCGTGATGGTTTATCCATCATTAAAAAATTTTTCCGAGAAAGCAAACGATGATAGTTTGCAATCACAATTATGGCATGCGATTCAACTAGCTCACACAGAAGCGATGAGTCGCCATGTCACCATTGGCTTATGCAAAAGTAAAGATGCAAAAACGTGTGGCGGTCGCTGGACTGACGGTCAATTAATTTTTATCGATGCCAATGAAGATGGAAAAATTATTCAACCAAAACAAATTATCATGGTCTTTCAACCTACCTTTTTTCAAGGCCAATTAAATTGGCGCTCTTTTCCTGCTCGTCGTGATTATTTGCAATTTACTCCTGCTACTTTGCAAAATGGAAATGGCACATTTTGGTTTTGCCATGCAACCAATCAATTTCCATCATGGGCAATCATCATCAATTTATCGGGACGACCGCGGATGGTTTATCCAGATCAAGAAGGAAAAATAGAGGATGGGAGTGGGCAGGTGTTGAGATGTCTAACGGATTGATTTATCCGCTTCGTTTAGTCACTTCGTCATGGCCACCGGTCTCGTTCGGTAATATTTGTTATAATTCAACGAGTTGTCTTTCGGTTGTGTTGATGTTGAGCCAATTCGGTTCACACAGTTCAAGCGGTTATCATCTATAATGAACGTATCTCTAATAAAAACATAACGATCAATTCAATATGAGGCAGATATGAGTGGGTTGCATGTAAACGAAAATGAATCTCTTTATGAGCGCCTTTCGCAAAAACGTATTCAACTAGTAGTATTTAATGAATTAAAGAATAGGATTAATGAAGGTAAATCAATTGATGAAAACCAATTATGTGAGGCTGTTAAAAAACGCATAGTTGATAATCAAAGCAGCGTTATTCCTGAAGATAAGGAAATTAAACAACATATTGAAAATATCAAAAAACAGGTAGGAGAGTTTAATTGGGAAAATGAAAATGCGCATAAGGAAGTAAAACGAAAATATACAGAAGCCGCTGACCTATATAATTTAATTGATGCATTAATCGAGTTGCGAAGTAGCTATTTGAAAAAGAACAAAGATATTAATCTTGAAACAATTAACAAACTGGTTACTCAATCTTTTTTGATTTTGGATGGCGAAGGAGAAAGCTCAGAAAAGATAAATAACATACTAAAGAAAATGGATAAAGCTTTTGAAAAAGAAAAAGATCATTATCTTAGTGTTCCATGGAACAGAGATAAAAAAGCACAAGATTTTGAAACGATGACACTGGATCAAAATTCAAAATCCTATCAATTTGCAAAAGGCTTACGCGCTATTCAACAGTTCAGAAATTATCAGTTAGATAATAAAGGGAAAAAAATAGTAAGTCTTATTGAAGAAATTAAAAAGAATGAATTTACTGATGAAAATGTCAATATTCTTCAAACCAATAAAGTAAACGTGGACGATCTGAAAAAATACATGGAACTCCAATTTAAATCCAATATTAACACTAGTGATACGAGTCTTTTTAAAATGCACGTCTCAACTTACTATTATCAATCGATGAAAGAGCTAACGGGTGTGATTAAAAAGAAACAAGAGTTTTCGAATACAATAAATGAATTAATTATTTTAATGAATAATAAACCCGATGATCCTAAAATTACTACTCTGGTAGAGCAATTAAACAAATTAACAAAAGATACGGTTGAAGCGATCACTAAAGATGATGAATATAATAAAACACAAAGCATATTTAAAAATGGTGATACTCAAGGAGGTTATAAAAAAATCAAAGGTGGAGAAAGTGAAGCGCAAATCGGAAATTTGCTAATAGGAAACGTATTCAAGAGTGAAATAGAGGATGCAGAAGTTTTAATTGGCCAGTTAGAAGGGAGGAAAGCATTCTTAAGTGCTAGAGATATTAAAATAGCTCACGAGAGGTTGAATGCTGATATGGCAGGGGAAATTACTCAAATGACAAGTAGGATAAGAGCCTTATTGCAAAAAAAGGGATTTGATAATGTTGATAAAATAGATTTAAAGACTTTAATGGAAAACAGTGCCGCTGTCGATGCATTAAAAGAATTTGCATCGAAAGATTCCATACTTATGTTGGCGGAGTTAATTAAGAAATATGACAACCTCAGAGAACGGTTAGATGATATCGCAGATGCTATTATAAAGAAAACGATTGGGGAAACAAATAAGCAACCTAAAAAAAATAATCTTTCATCGACTGACTATTTGTTTGAGCGCACGCCTGAAGCAGGCGTTACTTTGAATTCAATTAGTGGAAAGCGCGAACAATCAAACATGTCAATTTCGTTGGCGATTTCATATTATCAAGCTGCGTATAGATTAAATACCCAATTTAAAGACTATGAATCCTCGGGAAGGTTTGACGTATATCAAAAACAACATCAAGAAGAGTTGGCTCATTTTACTGAAAGCACTCATGAAGCTGCAAAACCATTCATGAAAGGAGTGAAGCCTAAAGAGAATTCGCAAGAAGAAGTTTCTATAAATAAGCCATTGTTCAAAGTGCGTCTCTTAGATGCGTTTGAAATTATTCGTGAAAAATTGAAAATGCCTGTAAAAAATCTTACAGAAAGGGTTTATCGTGGTTTTGGTCGGAAAACCACTCGGATGACAAACAATCATGTGGCAGAAACGCTTGTTAAACACTCGGACTCAAATTCTAGCAGTGCGGGTCCTAGCAGTGCGGGTTCTAGTAGTAATACGAGTCCTAGTAGTGCGGATCCTCGCAGTGCACATCCCACTCCTCTCAATCAACATGGCATTTTTCATGGGTCTGAAGAAAAAGACAATCAACGTAGAACGAATTCGATCCATTACGACCCTTTATTAAAAGAAGCAGTAAAGGATTTCCCTACATTACAGCGTCAAGTTGACGAAGTGTTTGAGCAAGTCACATCATCATTAAGAATGGAAGATGGAAAACAATTATTAGCGAGATCAGATCTTTCGTTGATTTTTTCGCAAATAGTAAGTGGCGATAATGTTAGAAAATTAGAGGTTGCTAATAGTCATGTTAAAGACACGAGAAAATCATTTCAAAAATTAAGAAAAACAATTGATGATCTGGAAAACGAAGGAACGTTAACATCGACTCAAGGTAGTACTATTCTTCATGGAACACTGGATGAAATTCAAAAAATGGTAGCGCAGTTTAGTAAGTTGCAAGCTAGCCAAGCTCAAGTCAATTTGCAAGGCGCCCAAAACGAAGTTAAAGACAAAAATTCGCTTGATTAACATGGCTAACTGATTCCAGAATCTTTAATGCGAATTAAGAGCTGAAAATTAACTTTGCCCAGGGCAAAAATTTATTCCATCCCCGTCTTTGCGAGGAGCCTGCGAAGCAGGCGACGAAGCAATCCAATTCAG